>NZ_JAAGPB010000766.1:0-234 GCF_017104585.1 Burkholderia sp. Ac-20392 | reverse complement strand
TGGAGTAGTTGGTGCAAGATGAACAAGATGTAGACATATAAGTGTGCAGAGTCGTTAGAGCAGAGTGTTGACTAAATCTAGCATGAGTACAATCAGTGAGTCTGACTGTATAGGATAGTTAGCATAGTATGATATGAAGTAGTTGAGCACTGTCGTCATATTTCAGTTATATCAACTATTATTTTATTATTCGTGTTACGAACAATGTATTTATATATTTTTTTTTTTTTTTTA
>NZ_JAAGPB010000765.1:0-2302 GCF_017104585.1 Burkholderia sp. Ac-20392 | reverse complement strand
CCTCGACAGCACCAACGCACGGGCGGTGGCCGACCTGATCCTCGACACCAATCGCACGCTGGGCACCGCCTTTCTGATTGCATCGCACGACGATCGTCTGTGCGCGCACCTGCCGCGTCGCATCGAGATGCGCGACGGCGTACCGGGAGAGAATCGTGAACTGGTCGACGTTTGCGTGGCGTAACCTCTGGCGCAACAAGCGCCGCACCGTGCTGACGATGGCGATGATCGGCGTCGCCGCGTTCGCGTCGAGCCTCGCGCTCGGCTACGTGATCGCGACCTTCGACGCGGTGCGCGAAGGGTCGATCGACAGCGGCGTCGGCCACGTGCAGGTGCTGCATCACGGCTATCTCGACCTGATCGGCGAGCGGCCGCTGCAGTACGGGCTGACCGCCGACGAACAGACCACCGCCACGCACGCGATCGCGGCACTGCCCGGCGTCGCAACCACCGCGCGCGGGATCGACTTCGACGGGCTGATCTCGAACGGCGATCTCAGCTACGGCTTCGTCGGCGAAGGCATCGAGCCGAACCGCGAGCCGCCCGGCTTCTTCGACTATCACACGGTGCTGTCGGGCCGCTACCTGTCACCGACGAACGCCGGCACCGAAGTCGTCGTCGGCGCCGAGCTCGCGCGCAAGCTCGGCGTGCACGTCGGCTCGGTCGTGCAGCTGATGGCGTCGACCGCGCATGGCGGCATCAACGCGACCGACGCGCAGATCGTCGGCGTGATGAGCACCGGCAACAAGGACGTCGACGAGCGGATCGTCAACGTGACGTTCACCGCCGCGCAGGCGCTGCTGCGCACCGACCGTGCGTCGCGCATCGCGGTGTTCCTGACGGACACCGCACATACGCCGGCCGCCGCCGCGACGCTGCACGCCGCGCTGCCGACGCTCGACGTGAAGACCTGGGACCAGCTCGTATCGCTCTATCACCAGGTCGTCGCGCTGTACAAGAACCAGTTCTCGGTGTTCGGCGCGATTCTCTGCCTGACCATCCTGCTGTCGATGAGCAACTGGATCCTGATGAGCATCGTCGAACGCCGCCGCGAGATCTCGACGCTGCGTGCGCTCGGCGTGCCGGCCGCGACGGTGCGCGGCGTGCTGATCCAGGAGACCGCGTTCCTCGGCCTGCTCGGTGCCGCCGCCGGCATCGCGGTGGCGCTGCTGACGATGGTCGCGCTCAATCACGCGCAGATCCACCTGCCCCCGCCGCCGGGCCGCGTGAAGTCGATCCTGCTCGAATTCACGGTTTCGCCGGCCGCCGTGGCCGCCGTCGAAGGCGCGTTCGTCGTGCTCGGGGTGGCCGCCGCGCTGCTCGCGACGCTCGGGCTCGCCAAACGCAACATCCTCGAAGGACTCGCCCCATGATTCGCATTCGCCACCTGGCCGCCGCGCTCGTCGCGTGCGCGCCGCTCGTTCATGCCGCCGACGCGCCGACGGCCCAGACCATGCTCGCCCGTGCCGACGCGTACCGCAGCACGGCGGCCGATACGCAGACGAACATCCAGATCACGAACGAAGTCGGCGGACAGTCCGGCGACGCAACGCGCTATCTCGTCTACACGCGCGGCAACGGCGACACGCTCGCGCTGACGCGCAGCGGCGAGAACGACGGGCAGAAGTATCTCGCGACGACGCGCGGCCACTGGTTCTACGTGCCGAACACGCGCAGCGCGGTCCGCATCAACGGGATGCAGCGGCTGCAGGGCGAGGTCGTGATCAGCGACATCACGCGCACGCACTGGGCCGACAGCTATCACGCGTCGGCCGCGGCGGGCGCGACGACGATCGCCGGCAAGCCGGCCACCGAGCTCGACCTGACCGCGACCGATCCCGACAACGTCTACCCAACGATCAAGCTGTGGGTCACGCCCGACACCGACGTGCCGGTGCGCGCGCAGTTCTTCCTGGCGAGCGGCCTGCTGTTCCGCAGCGCCGACTTCTCCGCGCCGGTCGATGCGAACGGGCGCAAGGTGATTCGCAAGATCACGTATCGCAACGAGATCGAAAAGCAGCGCGCGAGCGTCGTCGACATCCTCGACGGCCAGCCGCGCAAGATTCCGTCGGGCTGGTTCAACCCCGACACGCTTGCCGATGGCCAGTGACCACGACGCTCATGTCGACGCCCATCGTGACCGCCTCCTTCCATCATCCGGCCGACTCTGGCCCGCCGCCGCGCTCGCCGTCCCGCTTGCGCTCGGCTGCACGCTCGCGCACGGAGAATCGCTGATGGAACAGTTGAGCACGCTGAACGGCATCGCTTACGCACGCACGGTCGACAGCATGGACGGGCACGA
>NZ_JAAGPB010000764.1:0-2710 GCF_017104585.1 Burkholderia sp. Ac-20392 | reverse complement strand
GGCGATGTCGAAGCCCGCGCCGCCGAACCCGCCGTCGGCTTCGGAAAACAGCGCGCCGACGGTGCCGAGTTCGGCAAAGCGCTGCCACATCGCGCGATCGAACCCTTCGGCCGACTGCGCGATGCGATCGCGCACCGGGAACGCGTACTGTTCGGCGATGAAGCGGTTCAACGTATCCGCCAGCATCCGGCGGTCTTCTGTGTGCTGGAAATCCATCGTCGCGTCCCTCGTTACAGCCCGAGCATCATCTTCGCGATGATGTTCTTCTGGATCTCGTTCGAGCCGCCGAAGATCGACAGCTTCCGGTTGTTGAAATACTGCTGCGCGGCGCTCGCGGCTTCGTCCGGGCCGACCGGCTCGCCGTCGTAACCGGCATCGAGTGCTGCCTCGACGAACGGCTGCGCGTACGGCCCCATCGCGCGCCGCATCAGCGCGGTGATCTCCTGGCGGATCTGCGTGCCGCGGATCTTCAGCATCGAGCTTTCCGCACCGGGCGCGCCGCCGCCCGCGACCGCGGCCAGCACGCGCAGGTTGGTCGTGCGCATGTTCTCGAGTTCGATCTCGACGCGCGCGACGCGTGCCGCGAAGAACGGATCGTCCGCGAGCGGCCGGCCGTTCTTCGTGACCTTCGCGGCGACCGCGCGCAGCCGGTCGAGCGCGGCCGTCGAGAAGCCGATTCCGGCGATGTTGGTGCGCTCGTACGTGAGCAGGTATTTCGCGTAGGTCCAGCCGCGGTTCTCTTCGCCGACGAGGTTTGCCGCCGGCACGCGCACGTCGGTGAAGAACACCTCGTTCACCTCGTGCTCGCCGTCGAGCGTGATGATCGGGCGGACCTCGACGCCCGGCGTGTTCATGTCGATCAGCAGGAAGCTGATGCCCTCCTGCTTGCGCACGTCGGTCGCGGTGCGCACGAGGCAGAAGATCATGTTCGCGTAGTGGCCGAGCGTGGTCCACGTCTTCTGGCCGTTCACGAGGTAGTGCTCGCCCTGCGCGTCGATGCCGCGCACCGCGCTCGTCTTCACCGCCGCGAGATCGGAACCGGCGCCCGGCTCCGAGTAGCCCTGGCACCACCAGTCGGTGCCGTCGAGGATGCGCGGCAGCCAGTGGCGCTGCTGCGCTTCGTTGCCGTACTTGATCAGCACCGGGCCGAGCATGTTCACGCCGAACGGCACGATGCGCGGCGCGCCCGCGAGCGCGCATTCGTTGTCGAACAGGAACTTCTGCGCGACGCTCCAGCCAGGGCCGCCGTATTCGCGCGGCCAGTGGCTCGCGAGCCAGCCGCGCGCGTTGAGGATGGCATGCCATTCGCGCATGTCGTCGCGCGTGAGATGCAGGCCGCCCTTCACCTTGCGCGCGATGCGCTCGGGCAGTTCGGCTTGCAGGAAGCGTTGCACTTCCGTGCGGAAGGCTTCCTCTTCGGGAGTGAAATTGAGGTCCATCTTCGGTCCGTGGCGAATGCGGTGGGCGATCAGTCGATGCGGTTCAGGCTCGCGAAATCCGCGCCGCGCGCGACGAGATCGACGAGCAGCGGCGACGGCTTCCAGAACAGCGGATCGTCCTTCGCGAACGCGCGGATATCGGCGAGCACGTTCGCGAGGCCGACCGTGTCCGCGTAATGCATCGGGCCGCCGCGATAGCGCGGGAAGCCGTAGCCGTACAGGAACACCGCATCGACATCGAGCGGGCGCAGCGCGATCTTCTCGTGCACGACGTTCGCGCCTTCATTGATCATCGCGGCGAGGTAGCGGCGCAGGATCTCCTCGTCGGTGAACGTGCGCGGCGTGACGCCCTTCTTCGCGCGCTCTTCCGCGACGATCGCCTCGACTTCAGGGTCCGGCGTGCCGACACGCGCGCCGTCCGGATACAGGTAGTAGCCGCGCGCCGTCTTCTGGCCGAACCAACCGCGCTCGCACAGCCGGTCGGAAATCTCCACGTAGCGCGCCCGCGGGTCGCGCGTCGCCGCGCGGCGCTTGCGGGTCGCCCAGCCGATGTCGCCGCCCGCGAGGTCGACGACCTGGAACGGCCCCATCGGGAAACCGAACTCGCGCACCGCGCGATCGATCTGGTACGGCGACGCGCCGTCTTCCATCAGATAGTCGGCTGCCGTGCGATAGACGGCGAGGATCCGGTTGCCGATGAAGCCGTCGCACACGCCGGCACGCACCGGCGTCTTCTTCAGCTGCTTGGCCAGCGCGAACGCGGTCGCGACGACGTCCGCGCTCACGCGCGCCGGCACGACGATCTCGAGCAGCTTCATCACGTTGGCCGGCGAGAAGAAATGCAGGCCGATCACGTCGGCCGGCCGGTCAATGCTCGCGGCCAGCTCGTCGATGTCGAGATACGACGTGTTGGTCGCGAGCACCGCGCCCGGCTTGCACACGCGCGCGAGTTCGGCGAACACGGCCTGCTTCACGGCCATGTCCTCGAACACGGCCTCGATCACGACGTCGGCCTGAGCGAGCGCGTCGTACGACGTGCTGCCCTTGAAGCGCGCGAGCCGCGCGGCGTGCGCGGCCGGCGTCATCCGCCCTTTCGCGACGAGGCCGTCGTACACCTTCTCGACGTGCGCACGGCCGCGTGCGAGCGAGGCTTCGTCGCGTTCGATCATCGTCACCGGCAGCCCGGCATCGAGCGCCGCGACCGCGATGCCCGCGCCCATCGTGCCGCCGCCGACCACGCCGATCCGCTCGACCGGTCGCGCGCTCGCGCA
>NZ_JAAGPB010000763.1:0-2598 GCF_017104585.1 Burkholderia sp. Ac-20392 | reverse complement strand
GGCGTGCATTTCGTCGCGGCGCCGGAAGATCCGCAGGCGTATGCGCGCGACCTGTACGGGATGCTGCGTGCGCTCGATCGCGCGCAGGTTGCGCGGATTCTCGTCGAGAAGCTGCCCGAGACCGTCGAATGGATCGCGGTCAACGATCGCCTTGGCCGCGCGGCGGCCGCGTTCGAAGCGCGCGACTGACGCTAATCCCGGCACTGGAATGAAAAAACGCCCGACCGGCAAACCGGTCGGGCGTTTTCGTTTGGCCGCGTGGCCGGCGGCTTACTTGCCGACGCCGGACTTCGCGATCTGCTGTTCGACGTACTGCGCGAACAGTGCGTGCAGGCGCGTCGTCGGGTGGACCGTGTCGGCGAACATGTAGGTCTGGTCCGCGTTCGCGACCGTGTAGGTCTGCTGCGAGCAGAACAGCGACGAGCCGAATGCGGTTGCGTTCGCGACGCCGTACTGCGTGGCGGCCTGGACCATCGCCTTCAGGTTGCAGGCGGTGTCGGTGTTCGACACGGCGAAGCCGTTCGCCTTGTAGTTCGCGAGGATGCCGTCCTGCCACGTGAACGTGTCGAGCAGCACGTACTTGGTCGTGTCGACCTTGAGTGCCTGCAGCGTCGCGGCGAGCGTGCCGTTGAACAGCATCGACAGTTGCGTGAGGGTCGTCTGCGTGCCGCCTTGCAGCGCGAGCGGCGTGCCGCCGATATCCGGCACGTTCGACACGAACACGTGCGTCGCGCCGGCGGCGACGATCTGCTGCACGATGCCCGCAAGCTGTTGCGCGGCGGCGCCGATGTTCTGCTGCAGTTGCGTCGGCGTGATCGCGCCGGCCTGCAGCGCTGCGACCTGGTAGAAGATGTCGTTCGCGCCGCCGTTCAGCAGCACGACCTGGCCGGCGTTGAAGCTGCCGTGCTGCGACACGTATTGCTTGACCTGGTCGGCGATCGGCGTCGTGGTTGCTTGCGCGTAGTCGGCGTTCGGTACGCTGGCGTCCGCGTGGCCGATACCCGGCTGCTGCGTCACGCGCGAGCCGCCCTGTGCGTAGCCGAGGCCGCCGGTGGCCTGCAGCGGAATGCCGAAACCGCCCTGGTTCGCGGGCTGCAGCGTGTCGCCGTAGTACTGCGCGACGTTCTGCGTCCACACCTGGCCCGGGTTGGTCGTGAAGCGGCCGCCGCCGAAGCCGAGCTTGATCTGCGAGTAGGTGCCTGCGTCGGACAGGCTGTCGCCGAACGATACGATCTGCATTTTCACGCCCGACGGCGGCGTGTTCGACGCGCTGTTGCTGTTGTTGTCGTCACCGCCGCCGCATGCGGCGAGCAGCGCCAGTGCGGCGCCGGCGATCGCGACTTGCGCGGTGCGCAGCATGCGCTGACGGGTGCGGGCGGGTGCGTGTTGTTGTGTCTGCATCGTTCGATCTCCTCGTAGATATGGCCTGATGTGTTTCTCATCTGCCGCGTGCCTGCTCGGTTCCGGGCTGCGCGGCGGCCGTTGGCTGAAACGGTTTATTGGTCTCGCGCAGCCGCAAGCGGCACGGTGCGCGGATCGGGGTTCGCGGCCTCGGCAATCTGCGCATGATAAGCGCTCGCCCATTCGGGCGGGCCGAAAATCGCGCGCAGCTTGTTGCGCCAGCCGTCGACGCGCAACGCGTCGCCGGCCATCGATACCCACTCGTGGAACGTCGCGACGAGCGGGTTGTTCGAGCCGAGCCGCTCGACGATCCCGTACTGCGGCGGATCGTCGGGCGTTTCCTCGACATAGCTGCCGAACAGGCGATCCCAGATCACAAGGACGCCTGCGTAATTGCGGTCGATGTAGCGCGGGTTGCGCGCATGGTGCGCGCGGTGGATCGACGGCGTGTTCAGCACGTATTCGAGCCAGCCGAGCTTGCCGATCGCCTGCGTATGCACGAAGAACTGGAACGCGAGGTTGATCAGCACGATGCCGACGACCTGTTGCGGCGGAAAGCCGACGAACGCGAGCGGCAGCCAGAACACCCACATCCCCGCGACCGGGTACATCAGGCTCTGACGGAACGCGGTCGAGAAATTCATCCGCTCGGACGAGTGGTGCACGACGTGCGCGGCCCACAGCCAGCGCACGCGATGGCTTGCGCGATGGAATACGTAGTAGAGGAAATCCTGCGCGACGAACAGCACCGCGAACGACAGCCAGCTGTCGTGCCACGTGAACAGGCGATAGTGCTGGTAGCAGTACGCATAGACGGGGATCACGAACAGCCACGCGATCTTGTCGGCGCCCTGGTGCATCAGTGCGAGCGCCGCGTTGCACAGCGTGTCGCGCCACGCATAGACATGGTCCTGCGCACGAGTGCGGGCGAGGTGCCAGGCCTCCCACGCGATGCAGAGCAGGAAGACGGGCGCCAGCGCGAGCAGAAGCAATTCGACGTCGAATCGCATGGGCGTGTCTCCTTCTTTCCCCTGCAAGCCTTGAGGCCGGGCGTATGGCCCGTTGTAGATATCAGTCAGGCCAACAGCCTACGCAATCGCCACGCGCTAGGCGAGGGGGGAGCGTAGAGGGTTCCCTCTGAGGACAGGGTTTTTACGGAAACCGCGCGGCACGGGGCCGGGCGGTATGGCCCTGTTA
>NZ_JAAGPB010000762.1:0-237 GCF_017104585.1 Burkholderia sp. Ac-20392 | reverse complement strand
AAAAAAAAAAAAAAAAAACACAGAATATAAGATACTACACTATAAAAAAAAGAAAAGAATAAAATGATAAAACAAAAACATGTAATAACACAAAAAATAGACAATAAATTGCTAGATTCTTAAGAGATGAGTTAAGTAAACTGATAAAATGAATAGAAGACATGTAATAAGAATACTACCTGATTGTATATAATGTAACCAGTTATATATATCAAGACACAGAGCACGTCAGCATAG
>NZ_JAAGPB010000761.1:0-2853 GCF_017104585.1 Burkholderia sp. Ac-20392 | reverse complement strand
GCAGCCCGCGCCGCTCGAAGCGGTGCGCGGAGATGTCCCAGCGGCCGCCGAGGTCGAGCGGGTGTGGTGACAGGATCGCATTGCCGTGCCGCCACGACGGCTTGAACACGTTCGGCCCGAGCGCGATCTGCCAGTCGAGTGCATGTGCGATCTCGGTGGCCTGGCAGTGCCAGACGTCGTCGACCGCGTCGTCCATCGGCGCGCCGAAGCCGGGTGCGAGCACGGGGCGCGGCATGCGGCGCGCCATTGCTTCCTGCAGGAAATACACGTCGGCGTGCGTCGACTGCATCCAGTTGCGCATCGCGTTCCACGCGGTGAAGCCGAGCGGCGAGCGGCCCTTGTGCAGGTTCCAGCTCACCGCGGTGATTTCGTCGGGGGCGGCGTGCGGTTCGGCGAACGGCAGGGACAGGGCGTCGGCGGACATGACGCTCAATCCTTCGCGACGTGCGCACGCACGCGGTACACGAGGTGCGGATGCTGTTCGACGAGCGTCCAGTCGGTCCACGCGTCGCCGCCGACCGTCAGGCCGGGGTGGCTCGCGACGATTTGCCGCGGCGACGCGGGCAGGCACGGATCGGCCGGCTTCGCCCCTTCGTCGTCGATCGTTTCCTGCACGTCGAGCGCGAGCGACACCGTGTTCGCGCCGGCATCGACGGTGAGCGGCGCGACCGTGACCGAGCGCGAACGCTCGGTCGGCACCACGCGCGCGGCATTGCCGCAGCCGACCGGCACGGCGGACGGATAGCGATGGGTATCGGTACGGGTCTGACCCACGGTGGTGCGCTGCTGGAACGTGTCGATGGTCTGACCGTCGCGCACCACCTGGATCTCCCACGCGACGGAGGCCGGCGCGGGGCTCTGCGCATGGGCGGCGAGCACGATGCTCGCGAGCAGGACGGCCAGGCCGTGTTTCAGCATGAAACGTCTCCGGAAACGCGGAATAGCGGGGAACGGACGCACATCTTACGCCCGATCGATTTCGATCGTGATGTGACAGGACGCGCCGCGGCAGGTTCGCCGCAAGATGCGGTCCTGTTCGAAAGGTAGGGCCGCGTCATGTGTTTTCAAGCGAAAAAGCGCGTGAACTCGGCGACCGGCGCGCGCTCGGTGACGAGGCGGTTCTCGATCGCGTCGGGGTCCGCATGGCCGAGCGACATGCCGCAGACCAGTTGCTCGTTGGCGGGAATGCCGAGGTGTTCGGTGACGATCCGGTGAAACGGCACGAACGCGGCCTGTGGGCAGGTATCGAGCCCGCGTGCGCGCGCGGCGGTCATCACGCCCTGCAGGAACATCCCGCAGTCGAGCCAGGCGCCGTAGGTCATCACGCGGTCGAGCGTGAAGAACAGTGCGACCGGTGCATCGAAGAAACGGAAGTTGCGTGCGTGCTGCGCATGCATGCGCGCCTTCTCGTCTCGGCCGATGTTCAACAGGCCGTACAGGTCCCAGCCGACCTTGCGGCGCCGGTCGATATACGGCGACACCCATTCGCGCGGGTAGTAGTCGTACTCGGCGACGTATTTCTCGTTGCGCGCGGGATCGTCGTGGGCCGCGGTGAGTGCGGCGGCGAGCGCATCGCGCGTGGCGCCCGTCGCGACGTACACGCGCCACGGCTGGATGTTGGTGCCCGACGGCGCGCGGCTTGCGGCTTCGAGGATTGCCTCGAGCGTGTCGCGCGGCACGGGCGTCGGCAGGAATGCGCGGATCGCGCGGCGCGACGTGAGTGCCGCATCGACGGCGTCGATTGCATCGGCATCGACGCGCGGGAAAGCAGTGGGGACGGACATCGGCATACCTTCGGGACGGGGTCCGACGCGCCGCGCGGGCGCCGTCGGCAAGGCCGGTGCGGCGGGTGGGTGAACCGACGATCATACGCCGCGGTGCGCCGGCGTGCAGTGCGCGCGGGTGTTAGCAGCAGACGCACGCGGCTGCTTGCTTGCGCGGGAATGCGGGATCGCTACACTGAAATCGTAAGGGTCTGATGGTCGTGTGACAGCAAGCGGCAGCGAGGTTGGTATGACGACGGCGATGGTGAAACAGGAACTGGCGGTGGCGTCCTTCAGCACGGTGTACGACCTCGAGCAGGTCGAGACGGCGCTGAGTGACCTGAACGAGAGCGCGAGCGACGCACTGCGCGCCACCTACGAGAGGATGCTCAAGACGGGCAATCTGCGCTTCTGCGTGAAGCCGAACCGGATGCCGTCGTTCGACGCGCTCGGCGAGGCATTGCCCAATTTCGCCGAGCCGCTCGACGACGTGCGCAAGCAGGTCGCGCTGTGCCTCGAAACGGACGACCGGCTCGAACTGATGCCGATCCTGTTGCTCGGGCCCCCGGGCATCGGCAAGACGCATTTCGCGAAGGCGCTCGCGCAACTGCTCGGCACCGCGTACCACTACGTGCCGATGAGTTCGCTGACGGCCGGCTGGATCCTGTCGGGTGCGTCGTCGCAATGGAAGAACGCGAAGCCGGGCAAGGTGTTCGATGCGCTCGTGAACGGCAGCTACGCGAACCCGGTGATCGCGGTCGACGAGATCGACAAGGCCGGCAGCGATGCGCAATACGATCCGCTCGGCGCGCTGTACGCGTTGCTCGAGCACGACACCGCGCGCGCATTCATCGACGAATTCGCGGAAGTGCCGATCGATGCGGGCAACGTGATCTGGATCGCGACCGCGAACGACGCGCATGCGATTCCGGAGCCGCTGCTCAACCGGATGAACGTGTACGAGATCGAGCCGCCCGATGCGGCCGGCGCGCGCCGGATCGCGCAGACGATCTACGACGAGATCCGCACGTCGCATGCGTGGGGGCGGCGCTTCCCGGACATCCTCGGCGACGACGCGCTCGACGTGCTA
>NZ_JAAGPB010000760.1:0-250 GCF_017104585.1 Burkholderia sp. Ac-20392 | reverse complement strand
TTCTCTCACCTCTCCCTCACCTCTCACCACATGAGCATGTATCTCTTGACTATCTCCATTTTTCTCAGTCTTGCATCTGCCCTCTTCCTTCCCAACGTGACATTATTTTGTCTGTGCCTCTACATACTTCTCGCATCTGCTACTTATCACACTTACTATTCCTGTGTACTGTCTTCTTCTCTCTTTCATTATTTGCTGCCGTTTTCTCTTTTTTTTTTTTTTTTTTTTTTTTTAATGATACGCCCACCCC
>NZ_JAAGPB010000759.1:0-2794 GCF_017104585.1 Burkholderia sp. Ac-20392 | reverse complement strand
CCGCACTCACCGACACCACCCACCGGGACACCACCCGGGAGAGAGGGCCACATGACGGACGCTTCACACGACCCGCAGGACGGCGCAGCCGACGACAGCGCGCCTGGCTGGGACGCGATCGACGGCGCGCTTGCGCGCGTCTATCCGGGGCAGGAGCCGAAGCACTACGGCACGCTGCTCAAGTGGCGGCTCGGCGGCCGCGATCCGCTCGACGGGATCAGCGTGTGGAAGCGCACGGAGCCCGTGCCGCACTGGCATTTCGTCACGTACGGGCTGTCCGAGCTGTATGCGAAGGAGTCGGATGATCCGGCCGTCAGCGGCTTCGGATTCGAGCTGACGATGCGCGTCGCGTGCGGCGCCTCCGACGAAGAACCGCCGAACTGGGTGTTCAGCTTCCTGCAGAACCTCGCGCGCTACGTGTTCCAGAGCGGCAACGCGTTCGACGACGGTCACTGGATGACGGCCAACGGCCCGATCGCGCTCGATACCGATACGCAGCTCTGCTCGATGGGTTTCGCATTCGATCCGGAGCTGCCGGCGATCGATACGCCGCACGGCAGTCTGGCGTTCCTGCAGATCGTCGGGCTGACGCTCGACGAGGAGCGCGCCGCGAAACGCTGGCGCACGCGCGCGCTGCTCGACACGCTGCTGCCGCAGATGCCGCTATGGGTGACCGATCTCGGCCGCGCGTCGCTGCTCGAGCGCGCGGACGTGCGCGCCGCGGTCGACGCCGGTACGCAGCGCGACGGCTCGTCGAGCGGCTACCTGTTCACCGACGTGCTTGGATGGGAAACGCGCAAGCGGCTGCTGCGCGCGCCCGTGATCGAGATCACCGTCGGCGCGCGGCAGGTCGACGAACTGGTCACGCTGCTGCCGCTGCGGTTGCCGTTCGACCGGCCGTTCCGCCTGGTCGGTCATGACGGCGCGGTGCGGTTCGCGCACGGCGACGCGAACGGCGTGACCGACGAGGACGGCACGCTGACGCTGCAACTCACCGACGCGACGGTGCAGGCGCTGGCCCGCACGCTGCAGCCGCGCGCCGGCGAGTATGCGGTCGACGGGCTCGACGGCGTGCGCTGGCGCGTGGAGAAGACCGTGATCCGCGATGCGCAGGGCAACGCGGTGCAGACGATCGGATGAGGCACGGCGGCGCGCGGGCGTCCCGTCACGTATTGCGCACGAACCAGGTCCGCTTGGCCGTGCCCAGCAGTGCGCGATAGACCACCCACGACACGACGAACGTCGCGGGCGCCGACAGCGACGCGGCGAACCCCGTCGCCTGGTTCAGCGCGAGTCCAACGAACGCGCCGGCGAACCATGCGGTCAGCCCGCCCGGGTTGAAGGTCGGCACATGCGCGTCGCGGCATTCGACGTCGTCGCCGACGAGCTGCCCGTACCGGTCGGACAGGATGTGCGCGAGCGCGACGCCGACCCATGCGACGACGAAGATGCCCTGATACGCCAGCGCCTGCAGGATCCGCGAGAAGATGTCCGCCATCATCAGCGCATAGACGACCGCGCCGACCACGAGTGCCCACACGAACTTCGGCGCGCGCAGGCCGGCCACCTTCAGGAAGAACGCCTGCATGTTGACGGTCGCGAGGTAGTAGTTCGCGGTGTTGATCCGGGATTGCGTGACCCACACGAACAGCAGCCCCCACACCCCCATCAGCTTCAGCAGCGCGAGCACGACCGATACTTCGGAGAGCGTACCGAGCCCAGGAATCGTGCTGACGAGATAGATGCCGGCCGCGCCGTTGACGAGAAACGTGACGAGGTAGAACGGCATCCCGAAGTTGAAGCGGCCGTGATAACCCGCGTCCTCCTTGCGGCCGAAGCGCGCGTAGTCGAACGTGAACATCATCAGCACCCACACGCCCATGTAGTAGACGAAGCAGTGCCACCAGCCGCCGGCCGGCACGTTGCCGGCCGGCCCGAAATCGAGCCAGGCCGCGTTGTAGCCGTATTCGGCCGTCGCGAGCCCGACCGCCGCGAGCAGCCCGAGCAGGTAGAACGGCAGCAGCACGCCGTTGAACTTGTCGAGCCAGTGCTGCACGCTGCCGAACACGAGCGGCACGCTGTAGCAGACGACGATCAGCGCGGCCCATTTGTAGTCGAGCGCCGGAAACTGGTGATGCGCGGCAACCGCGATCACCGAGCCTTCGAACACCGCGTAGTAGATCGCCGTCGCGAAGAAGATCAGCGTCGCGAGCGCCGCGCCGGCGCTGCCGAACAGCACGCGCGAGAACAGCGCGACCGAGAGTCCCGTGCGGATCGCATAGCGGCTGATGATCGTGTTGACGAGGCCGTACGACACGACCGACAGCGCCATCCCGATCAGCGCGTTGCGCGCGCCGTAGGTGAGCGCGAGCGTGGCGCCCACGACGATGTAGAACACCGCGCTGCACACGGCCCACCACGCCATCGTCAGCGAAAAGGGCGGCATGCGCGCGTGGTCGGGAACGGCGAGCGTCGACAAGTCGAGATCCTCGTCGGGGCGGGCCTGAGCCAGGTTGGCCATGATCGTGCTCCTTGATGAGCGGAAACTGCGAACGACGTCTCGGCCGCGGCACATGCGATCCGCAGGGTTGCCCCGACGTCGGGCGGGCAACCGGTTCGGCAGGAACGGAAACAGCACGCAGGCGTCCCCGCCGCGCGGCGCTCGGCCGCGCGGACGGAAAACGGACAGCGAAAAGAGGGGGTGACCCATGGCGCCCGGCGCGCGAGCCGGGCGCCCGGTGCTCAGTCCCGCAACACGGCGCGCAGCAGCGCGAGGCGCCGCTGGTACTCGCGG
>NZ_JAAGPB010000758.1:0-2885 GCF_017104585.1 Burkholderia sp. Ac-20392 | reverse complement strand
GCCGCAGCCGGCGCACCGGCGCCGCTCTCGGCCTTCAGCCGTTCGAGCTTCGCGCAGATCGTCGCGGCGGCCGCCGCGTCCGGTTCGGCGCTCGCGCGGTAGTCGACGAGCTGGTCGGACAGCACGTCCTTCGTCTCCAGGAACGCGTCGACCATTTCCTTGGTCAGCGTCAGCTCATGGTTGCGTGCGCGGTCGAGCAGCGATTCGAGGATGTGCGTCGTGTCGGTCAGCGCGGAAAAACCGAACGTCGCCGCGCCGCCCTTGATCGAATGCGCGGCGCGGAAGATCGCGGCCAGATCCTCGGGGTCGGGCGAGCCGACGTCGAGGTTCAGCAGCAACTGCTCCATCTGTGCGAGCAGCTCGTCCGCTTCGTCGAAAAATGTCTGGTAGAACTGAGTGATGTCGAGAGTCATGCCCGGTCCCGGGTTGAATGCGTCGCGTGAATGTCAGGAGGCGGCCGGTTCGGACAGCGTCGCGACCAGGTCGACCAGCACGGCGGGATCGATCGGCTTCTCGATCCAGCCGGTCGCGCCCGCGTCGCGTGCGGCGTCCTTGAACGCGTCGCTGCCTTCCGTCGTCAGCACGAGGATCGGCGTTTCCGTATAGGCGGTCAGCTTGCGCAGCGCGGCGATCACTTCGAGCCCGCTCTTGCGCGGCATGTTCTGGTCGGTCAGCACCAGGTCGTACGGCACGGTGGCCGCCAGGTCGAAGCCGGCCTCGCCGTCCGGCGCCACCGTCACGTCGTAGCCGGCCTGCATCAGCGTTGCCTGCAGCAGCGCACGCATGGTCGCGGAGTCGTCGATGGCGAGAATGGTTCGGATCATGTCTGTCTCGGAATCTTGTAAACGTCAGGGTTTCGGCGCGGCGACGGCGACGGCGGACGCCGCGAGCGCCGGGCGCACGGCCGGCGCCGGGGCCAGCTGCTGCGCGAGCTGCTGCGAGCCGGCCGCATCGGCCGACAGCGTCGTGGTCGTCGCATCGTCGCGCATCAGCGCCTCTTCGGATTTGCGGTTCAGCACGATCACGCTGATCCGGCGATTTTCCGGATCGAGCGGGTCGGCCTTGTTCAGGTTCTGCGTCGACGCGAGGCCGAGCACGCGCAGCACTTTCGCCTCGTCCATGCCGCCGGCGATCAGCTCGCGACGCGACGCGTTCGCACGGTCGGCCGACAGCTCCCAGTTGCTGTAGCCGCCCTCGCCGCCCGAGTACGGCACGGCGTCGGTGTGGCCCTGGACGATGATCCGGTTCGGCACGTCGTTCAGCGTCTTGCCGATCTCGCGCAGGATGTCGCGCATGTACGGCTCGACGTTGTCGCTCGACATCGCGAACATCGGCCGCTTCTGCGTGTCGACGATCTCGATGCGCAGCCCCATCAGCGTGGAATCGATGCGGATCTGCTGCTTGAACTGGCGCAGCGTCGGGTTGGCCTCGATCGCGGCCATCAGCTTGATCTGCAGGTCGTGCAGGCGCGCCTGTTCGAGCCGGTCCTGCGCACCCTGCGCCTGCGACCGGGAATGCTCGTCGCCCATCTTCGCGAGGCGTTCGGCGAGTTGCGTCGTACCGTCGGTGCGGCGCAGCGTGCCGGCGTCGACGCTCGACAGGTCGCGGCCGCCGCCGTTGATGATGCTGGAATCCTGCGAGCTGCGGTCGCCGCTGCCGAACAGCGCGGCCTTCAGCGGCGTGTTGAAGTATTCGGCGATCCCCTTCATCTGCACCGGCGTGACCGAGCTCAGCAGCCACATCAGCAGGAAGAACGCCATCATCGCGGTCATGAAGTCCGCGTACGCGAGCTTCCATGCGCCGCCGTGGTGGCCCTTCTTCGACGGGGCCACCCGCTTGACGACGATTGCGCGATCCTTGCTCTTGCTCATTGGGCGCTCCGCGTCACTTCGCCTTCACGCGGCGCACATGTTCTTCGAGTTCCGAGAACGACGGGCGCTCGGTCGAGAACAGCACCTTGCGGCCGAACTCGACCGCAATCGCCGGCGCATAGCCGTTCAGCGTCGCGAGGATCGTCACCTTGATGCACTGGAACATCTTGGTCGACTCGGCGACGCGCTGCTCCGCGAGGCTCGCGAGCGGCCCGATCAGCCCGTACGACAGCAGGATCCCGAGGAACGTGCCGACCAGCGCCTGCGCGATCATCGCCCCGAGCACCGCGGGCGGCTTGTCGGCGGACGCCATCGTGTGGACGACGCCCATCACGGCCGCGACGATGCCGAACGCCGGCATCGCGTCGCCGACGCGCATCAGTGCGTGCGCGGGGCCTTCGCCTTCCGCGTGGTGCGTCTCGATCTCCTCGTCCATCAGGCTTTCGATCTCGAACGCGTTCATGTTGCCGCCCACCATCAGGCGCAGGTAGTCGGTCAGGAATTCGACGATGTGATGATCGGCGAGGATCTTCGGGTATTGCGTGAAGATCGGGCTCTTTTCCGGATCGTCGATGTCGGCCTCGAGCGTGAGCGTGCCTTCCTTGCGTGCCTTCGCGAGCAGCACGTAAAGAAGCGCCATCAGCTCCATGTAGACATCCTTCGTGTATTTCGAGCCCTTGAAGAGCGTCGGCAGCACGCGCAGCGTGGCCTTGATGGTCTTGCCGCCGTTGCCGAGGATGAACGCGCCGACACCGGCACCCACGATCATCAGGATCTCGACGGGCTGGATCAAGGCGCCCAGATGCCCGCCTGCCAGCGCATAACCGCCGAAGACGGACAACAGCGTCACGAGTGTTCCCACGATAATCAGCACTGCCTGTCCCTCACGAATGACCGGCGGGGAGACCGCCGTTAAACAGGTTTACGGCAGTCGGCAGGAAAACTTTCGCGGGCGGCCAGGCGGCGGCCCGACGGTGTTTACCAGCAATTTGCAGACGATTCGCGCCACCCGGG
>NZ_JAAGPB010000757.1:0-238 GCF_017104585.1 Burkholderia sp. Ac-20392 | reverse complement strand
AAGTGAGGATGAGGAAAGGAATAGCGAGCGGATGAAAGGATGTATAGTACAGGAGAGGCAGAGCGGACAAAACAAGAGAGAGAGGAGAGGATCGGAGCAACTGGATAAAAGATGAAAAGCAAGAGTGGATGGATAAAGAGAGGCGACAACAAGGGGATGTTGGGGATGAAGTAGACCTACAGAGTGCGAAGGATCAAGGAAGACAGAGAAAGAACGGATAGGGTTGTTTTTTTTTTTC
>NZ_JAAGPB010000756.1:0-2706 GCF_017104585.1 Burkholderia sp. Ac-20392 | reverse complement strand
CGTCGCTGACCACGCAGGTCGGCGGCGAGCTGATTCCGTCCGACGTGCCGGGCTCGCTCGCGATGGGCGTGCGGCAGCCGGCCGGCGTCGTGCTTGGCATCGCGCCGTGGAATGCGCCGGTGATCCTCGCGACGCGCGCGCTCGCGCTGCCGCTCGCATGCGGCAACACGGTCGTGCTGAAGGGCTCGGAGCTGTGCCCCGTCACGCACGGGCTGATCGTCGAGGCGCTGCAGGAAGCCGGGCTGCCGCCGGGCGTCGTCAATTTCGTGACGAACGCGCCCGAGGATGCGGGCGCCATCGTCGATGCATTGATCGCGCATCCGGCCGTGCGCCGCGTGAATTTCACGGGCTCGACGCGCGTCGGCAGGATCGTCGCGGAAGCGTGCGCACGTCACCTGAAGCCGTCGGTGCTGGAACTTGGCGGCAAGGCGCCGTTCGTCGTGCTCGACGATGCCGATCTCGATGCGGCGGTCGCGGCGGCTGCGTTCGGCGCGTTCGCGAATTCCGGGCAGATCTGCATGTCGACCGAACGCATCGTCGTCGACGCATCGATTGCCGATGCGTTCGTCGCGAAGCTCGCGGACAAGGCCGCATCGCTGCCGCTCGGCGATCCACGCCAGGGGCCCGTCGTGCTCGGTTCGCTGATCGACATGAAGGCCGTCGAGCGTTGCAATGCGCTGATCGACGATGCGCTCGCGCACGGCGCGACGCTCGTGTGCGGCGGCAAGGCCGACAGCACGCTGTTCCCGGCCACGCTGCTCGACCACGTGACGCCGGCGATGCGCATCTATGCGGAAGAATCGTTCGGCCCGGTGAAGGGCATCGTGCGCGTCGATGGCGAGGAGGCCGCGATCCGTTGCGCGAACGACAATGCGTTCGGGCTGTCGTCGGCCGTGTTCAGCCGCGACGTCGCGCGTGCGATGCGCGTCGCGGCCCGCATCGAATCGGGCATCTGCCACGTGAACGGCCCGACCGTGCACGACGAGGCGCAGATGCCGTTCGGCGGCGTGAAGGACAGCGGCTTCGGCCACTTCGGCGGCAAGGCCGGTATCGCGGCGTTCACGGACCTGCGCTGGATCACGGTGCAGACCGCACCGCGCCACTATCCGTTCTGACGAGGCCGCCGACGATGAGGATTGCGATTCTGGGCGCCGGCGCGATGGGCTCGCTGTTCGGCGGGCTGCTGGCCGAAAGCGGCGAGGCCGTCACGCTGATCGACGTGAACGATGCGCATCTCGATGCGATTCGCCGCGACGGGCTGCGCATCGATGACGATCGTGGTGAACGACGCATCCGTACGTTGCAGGCGGTACGGCCGGAAGCCGCGAATGCGGATGCGGCCGCCTCGCCCGAGGCATCGTTCGACTTGCTGATCGTTTTCACGAAATCGCTGCATACGCGCACCGCGCTCGACGGCGTGCGTGCGCTGCTCGAGCGGGACACGCACGTGCTGACGCTGCAGAACGGGCTCGGCAACGTCGAGACGCTGAATGCGTTCGTGCCGCTCGAGCGCATCCTGGTCGGCGTGACGACGTGGCCGGCCGACGCCGCGGGGCCTGCGCACGTGCGCTCGCACGGCGCGGGCACGATCCGCATGATGACGGCCGACGGCGCGGCGCGCCCGTTCGCGGCGACGGTGGCCGATACGCTGTCGCGCGCGGGGCTCGCCTGCACGCTGGATGCCGACGTGTGGGCCGCGATCTGGGAGAAGGTCGCATTCAACGCGGCGCTCAACACGCTGTGCGCGACGACGGGCTGCACGGTCGACCAGCTCGGCAATCATCACGACGGGCCGCGGCTCGCGCTCGCGATTGCAGCCGAGGTGGCCGCCGTCGCCCGCGCGAAGGGCATCGCGGTCGACGGTGAACGTATCGCGCGCAACGTCGAGCATGCGATCCACGAGCATCGCGGCCATCGTCCGTCGATGCTGCAGGACGTACTCGCGGGCCGTCGCACGGAAATCGACGCGATCAGCGGCAAGGTCGTCGCGGCCGCGCGCGAAGCGGGCGTGGCGGTGCCGCATGCGGAAACGCTGCTCGCGCTGGTCCGGCTGATCGACGCGCGGATGAACTGAGCATCAGGCTGGCGGCGCGGCTTGCGCCGCACGACGAGACGAGCACGTCGCGCGCAGACGACGGCGCCGGATCGGGACGGGTTGGACGAGACACCGGAGCCGGCGCCGATGCGTCGACGCCGGCCGACTGCGCAGCACGAGATCCGGGCACGCGCCACCGCGCCAGCCCGGGCCACCGGAGACGCCATGAACGCCATCGAATGCCGTTGTCTTGCCGCGCGCCGTGCGCGCACGTTGCCGCCTGGGCGCGGTACACGGGAGGTCGCATGAGCACGCGCGACGGATTGCAGCCGCCGTCCGTCGACATCGGCGCGACGCTCGACGACGGGCCGTTTACGACGATGCAGCGCTGCGTGGTGCTGCTCGCCGCGCTCGCGATCGTGCTCGACGGCTTCGACGGCCAGCTGATCGGCTTCGCGATTCCGGTGCTGATCCGGGAATGGGGCATCACGCGCGGCGCGTTCGCGCCGGCGGTGGCGGCCGGGCTGATCGGGATGGGTATCGGCAGCGCGTGCGCGGGGATCGTCGCGGACCGCTTCGGCCGCCGCCAGGCCGTGATCGGCAGCGTGTTCCTGTTCGGCATCGCGACCTGCGCGATCGGCTTCGCACCGGACGTCACGGCGATCGCGGTG
>NZ_JAAGPB010000755.1:0-2988 GCF_017104585.1 Burkholderia sp. Ac-20392 | reverse complement strand
GCGTGACGGCCTGGCGTGCCGCGATGCTGCGTGCCATTTCGCAGGCGAAGGAAGAAGGCCGAGCGTGCGTACCTGTTCGAGCTGGCCGCGCAGCGCGACCCGGCCGAGCCCGACGTCGCGGGCGGCGACCTGCCGCCGACGCTCGCCGCGACCGTCGCGGCAATCGCGACGCCCGCGTACGTGCTCGACCGGCAATGGAACGCGCTCGCATGGAACGCGCCGGCCGCCGCACTCTTTTCCGGCTGGCTCGACGGCGAACACGACCGCAACCTGTTGCGCTTCACGTTCATGTCGCCGGCCGCGCGCACGCTGATCGTCGATTGGGAAACCCGCGCGCGGCGGCTCGCGGCCGAATTCCGCGCCGATTCGATCCGTCACCTGACCGATGCGCCCACGCGTGCGCTGATCGACGCATTGACTGCCGGCAGCGACGCTTTCGCGCAGTACTGGGCATCGCAGGACGTATTCGAACGCGAAGGCGGCCTGCGCGAATTCGACCATCCGGCCGACGGCCGCCTCGTGTACCAGCAGATCACGCTGAAGCCCGCGCACCGCGAGGACCTGAAGCTGGTGGTGCTGGTGCGCGACTGACGCAACTCAGAAGCTGATCGTTGCAGTAATCGTGTCGCTGTAGTTGCCCGGCGCGGGGGTTGTCTGCGCGGGCACGCGCCCGTACACGGGGATCGTCTGGCTGAATCCGCTGCCCGACCCCGTCGCCATCGACGTGCCGCCGGTGCCGTCGCCCCATGGCGTCGTATAGCCGCCGTCCGCGTAAAGCTGATAGCCGACCGACCCGCCGCCGCCCGTGCGCGACATGGCGCGCGCGGCAACGTTGCCGCTGCTGCCGCCGTTCAGCGCAATCTGGAATGCGTCGCCGTTCGTGCAGCGCGCATTGATCGACCCGGCCGCCGCCAGCGGAGACGTCAATACGCCGGTGGCCGGAAACGCGACGCCGGTCGCGGTGATGATGCAGTCGTTGGCGACCGTGGCCGTGGCGGAGAAGCTCACCGTGCCGGCCACCGGCTGCGCCGCGCAGGTCAGCGTCGGCAGGATGCTGAGCAGCGAAAAGCTCTGGCTGTACGTCGCCTGGTTGCCGCTGAAGCTCTGGGTGTAGACGGTGCTGCTGTTGTTCACGGTCGGCACGGTCGGCTGATTGGCCGTGACGCGGCCATAGACGGTGATATTCGCGCTCGCGCTGGTGCCGAGCAGCGGTTTCTGCAACGTCACGGAAATCGGCGTGGTGCCGGCGCTGACGGAACCCCACGCCTGCGAATAACCGGAATCCTGGTACAGGTCGTACTGCATCTGGTTCGTCCCGTTGCTCAGGTAGCGCGGGCTCGTGCCGCCGAGGTTCACGCAGACGAGCACGCCCGTGTTCAGGCTCAGCGCATCCCACGTGCAGTTGACGGTCATCGTGCTGGTGGTCGTGACGGCCAGCAGCCGGATCGGGCTGACGGAGCCGAAGCTCGGCGCCGGTGGCGTGACCGAACAGGAATCCGCGCGTGCCGACGCCCACGGCGCGCCGAGCGCCACGACCAGCAGCAGGCACGACAGCATGCGCAGCCAGCCACGCGCCGCGTCGAATCGCTCATCCGCCATGGTTTTCCCCGTACGCACGCTCGCCCCGGCGACAACCGTCGTCAGGCCACGCGCCCCTCGATGGTAGCCGGCCGCGTACCGCGTCGTTCGCGCCGATTCTTGATCCAGGTCAAGCCGCCCACAGCAATCTATCAGGAATCCGGCACAAAACCTGCCGCTTCGGCATTTTCACCATTGCCGGCGCCCGAACGCGTGGAGTAGTCTTCCGTCAACGACAGCGCAGTTCCGTCGGCACGGCAGGCACAACGCGGGAGGCCACCCGCGAGCCGGGCGACATCCCTTGAACGGCTGGAGATAACCACAATGAACGCTACCCGACGTCGTGTCCTTTCCGCCGCGCTCGCGACCGCCTTCGCATTCGCACCGGCGCTACAACCCGTTACCGTCGCCGCCACCTACTCGAACGGCACCGCCACCGCCCAGTTCAACGTCACGCTGACGATCCAGGCGAACTGCACGATCGCCGCCAACCCGCTCGCATTCGGCACGACCGGCGTGCTCGCGTCGACGATCAGCCAGCAGACCACGCTGTCCGTCACCTGTACGAACTCGACGCCGTACAACGTCGGGCTCGACGCGGGCGCCGTCACGGGCTCGACGGTCGCCAGCCGGCTGATGGCCGGCACCGCGAGCGGCAACACGAGCACGACGGTCGGCTACCAGATCTACCAGGATTCGGGCCACGCCACGGTCTGGGGCAACACGCAGGGAACGGACACGGTCGGCGGCACCGGGACCGGTTCCGCGCAGTCGCTGAACGTGTACGGCCAGGTGCCGGCGCAGGCGACACCGAAGCCCGACACCTATCAGGCGACCGTCACCGCCACCGTCTACTTCTGACGTCCCGTGGCGTTCCTTCCGCGCGCGCTCGCCGCGCTGTGGGCCGCATCGGCGGCGGCCGTATCCGCGGCCACGCTGCAGATCACGCCCGTGACGATCGAGCTGCCGCCGTCGGCAGCCGCGGCCAGCGTCATGCTCGACAATCCGGGCGGACGGCCGATCTACGGCCAGGTCCGCACGTACCGCTGGACGCAGGAAAACGGCGACGACGTGATGACGCCGACCGACGCGCTCGCCGCATCGCCACCGCTGCTGCAGATCGGCGCGAACGCCGGGCAGCTGATCCGGCTCGTGCGCACGGCCCTCGACGCGCCGGCCGCCGAGGAAAGCTACCGCGTCCTGATCGACGAACTGCCCGCGCCCGGCACCCCGGTCGAAAACGGCATCACGATCCGGCTGCGCTATTCGGTGCCCGTGTTCGTCGAACCGCCCGGGATGCCGGCGCCGCCGCGTCTCGCGTGGCGGGTCGAACGCGATGCGCAGGGCCTGCGGCTCGCAGTCGACAATCGCGGCGGGCGGCGGGCGCAGCTTTCCGCGGTCCGGCTGGTA
>NZ_JAAGPB010000754.1:0-3142 GCF_017104585.1 Burkholderia sp. Ac-20392 | reverse complement strand
TCTCTTCCGTGCTCCCGCTGCGTCGCGTCGATGTCGTCCGGAAAGCGTCGCGCGGCGCCGCGTTCAAGCGTCTGGCCCGCGAGCGTCCAGCCGATCGTGCCATTGCGCAGCGCGGCGACCGGATTCGGCAGCCCCGCGTTGACGAGCGACTGCGTGCCGATGATGCTGCGCGTGCGACCCGCGCAGTTGACGATCACCTGGGTCGCCGGGTTCGGCGCAAGCGCGCGCACGCGCAGCACGAGTTCCGCGCCCGGCACGCTCGTCGACGTCGGGATGTTCATCGTCTGGTATTCGTCGAAACGGCGCGCGTCGACGATCACGACGTCGGCCTTCGCGTCGATCAGCGCCTGCACCTCCTGCGCGGACAGCGACGGCGTGTGCCGCTCGGCCTCGACCCATTCGCCGAACGACTTGCTAGGCACGTTCACGTCGATGAACAGTTCGCCGCCAGCGGCAAGCCAGCCCGCGAGGCCGCCATCGAGCAGCCGCACGTCGGTATAGCCCAGTTGCGCGAGCTTGGCGGCCGCGCGCGGCGCGAGATCCTCGCCGCCCGCTTCACCGAACACGACGATCGGCGTGTCGCGGCGCGGGATCCGCGTCCACGCATCGAGTTCGAGTTTCGACAGCGGAAAGTTGGCGGCCCACAGCGGGTGGCCCTGCGCGTACGGATCTTCCTCGCGTACGTCGATCAGCGCGATCTCGTCGCGGGCAAGCAGGCGCGCGCGCACGTCCTGGTACGACGCGACGGGAAAGCGGGAAATGGAATCGGCGGATTGCGTCACGGTGTCTCTGTCTTGATTGAATGCGTTGAAGTCGGTGAAGAAAGCGGAACGGATGAATCTTGGGCCTGCCGGCGCATGCCGGCAACCGGCCGCGCCGGCGGGCGTTGCATCAGGCCTTGCATCAGGCGTTCGAATAGCCCGACACGAATGGCTTCACGGTGCCGTCGTCCAGGAACACCGCGCGCTCGACCTTGCCGATATTCGCGCCGTACACGTGGATGCTGATCGATACCTGATCGGCGAACGCGTTGGTCACGCGGTGGACGTCGCCGATGCGCGGCGACACGGCCTCGATTTCGCCCGGCTGAAGCCGCACGGCGTCGCCCTCCGGCACGGGCTTGCCCGCTGCGTCGAACCCGTACGGCTGCGAGAACTCACCGCCGCGCAGCATCCCGATCAGCCCCCACACCGTGTGGTTATGGATCGGCGTCGTCTGGCCGGGCCCCCACACGAAGCTGACCACCGAGAACCGCTCGTCCGGGTCGAGATGCAGCAGGTACTGCCGGTAGCGCGCCGGGTCGGGCTGCGCGAATGCATCGGGCAACCAGTCGTCGTGTTCGACAAGCGCGGCGAGCAGCGCGCTGCCTTCGTCGAGGATGCGCGCCTCGTTCGCGCCGGACGCGAGCAACGCACCCAGACCATCGACGAACGGCCGCAACGGCGTCTGTTGCAACGAAAGCGTACTCATCGGCTGACTCCTCGAATATGATGCCGAATATGATGGATCGTCATGATGCACCCGAAAGACCATGCAGAACAAACATGAAAATTAGCGATATCGACGCTTTTGCAGCGGTCGTCCGCTGCCAGACCCTGAGCCAGGCCGCTGCCGAGCTCGGGATGACGCAGCCCGCGATCACGCGGCGCGTCCAGAATCTCGAGGAAGCGCTCGGCGTGATCCTGCTCGACCGTAACACCAAGCCGCCGCGACCGACCGACATCGGTCGGCAGGTGTTCGAGCAGTGTCGCGCGATCCTGCGCGAAGTCGATGCGCTGCGCGAGCTGACGGCCGGCAAGCAGCCGCCCGCCGGCGAATTCCGGATCGGGCTCACGCAAGGCCTCGGCGAGCTGATGCTGCCCGCGCTGATCGCCGAACTCGCCGCGCAGTGGCCGGCGCTCGCGACGCAGGTCACGACTGCGTGGGGCGGCATGCTCGTCGAGCGCGTCGCCCGCCGCGAACTCGATGCGGCGCTCGTGTTCCTCGCCCGCGAAATGGTGCTGCCGGCGCAGGTCGAAGGCGAACGGCTGCTGGCCACGCGGCTCGTCGCGGTCGGCCGCAAGGGCGACTGGCCGCGCCGCAGCTACCGGCTCGCCGATTGCCACGCGCGTGGCTGGGTGCTCAATCCGGACGGCTGCGGTTTTCGCGCGGGCTTGCGGCGCGCGCTCGACGCGCAAGGCCTGCCGATGCCGGTCACGCTCGACACCTACGGCCGCGACCTGCAACTGCAGAGCGTCGCGAACGGCTTCGGCATCGGATTGATGCCGTTGCCGCTCGTCGAAGGCAGCCCGCTGCGCGATGCGCTCGACATCGTGCCGCTCACCGATTTCAAGCCGCAAATCGATCTGTGGTTGCTGCGCCGCCACGATGCGGCCCGCTTCGACGCACCGCTCGCAGCCGTTGCCGCGCATGCGCGCATGGCGTTCGCGTTGCCCGAGCAGGCGCACGGCAAGGCTGCGTGACCGTACCGGGCGGCGACGGTATCGCGCCGCCCGATCGACGCCCGTGCCAGCCCTGCGCCAATCACGCATCGCTGCGGCTGCGTTCGGTCCCGTTGACCGACACTCCGCTCGTCTCCGTTTCGCCCTTCGTTTCGCCCTTCGTTTCGCCCTTCGTTTCGCCCTTCGTTTCGCCCTTCGTCTCACCCCGCCTCGCCGCTTCGAGCGCCGCACGCCCCGCCGCCACTGCGATCGCATCGTCCTGCGGCGTATGCACACGGCTGCACAGCACGTCACGATAGTGGCGTTCGAGCGGATTGGCGCGGCTCAGCCCGTGATTGCCCGACAGCTTCAACGACTGCTCGACCACGCGAATCGCCTGCTCGGTCACGGTGCGCTTGACGAGGCCGCTCGTCGTGACCGTCGGTGCATTGCCCGCGTCGGTGCGCGCGATGTGATCGTCGAGCAGCACGCGGTTCGCATGCAGCCAGCCCTCGATTTCGCCGACCGCTTCCTGCACGCGCGGCAGCGTCGCAAGCGGCGCGCCCAGCCCGCTCGGCGCACGCGTCGTCGCGAATCCGACCAGCCAGTCGCGCGACGCACGCGCCACCGCGTCGTACAGGCTGCCGAGCAGCGCGACCATCCACGCCTGCTGGTCGGCCTGCGCGTCGGCATCCGCATGAGTCGCCGCCGACACGGCCCAT
>NZ_JAAGPB010000753.1:0-3013 GCF_017104585.1 Burkholderia sp. Ac-20392 | reverse complement strand
GCTGGATCGCGCGCGATCCAGCGCGCGATGGTCAGCATCGCGGCGATCGAGCCGACGGCGACCGCGAACAGCGCGATCGACAGCAGCCCGGGGCTCAGCGCGAACTTGTCGCGCACGGTCGGCACGTGCACGCCCCACGACGCGAACATCATGCCGGCGACGAAGAACAGCGCCATCGATGCCACGCGCGCCCGCTGGCGGGCCGGCAGCGACAACACGCGATGCGCGTCGGGCGGCGCGGCGAACGGGGACGACGATTCGGGGGAGGAGGATTCGGACACGGTAACGCTCATCAAAAGTCATGCACGGACGCACGCGGCGCCCGTCGGATCCGTCCGATTCTATCGAACCGCTTACGATCCTGCCGGGCAATGGCCGTTCGGCCGATGATCCGGTGCCCCGCGTTCGGCCGCATAGGCCGTTCGACCGATGCGCGGCGCGCCGCGCCCGCGGGTAACATCGAAGCGCATGGCGTGCCTGGCGCGCCACCCTTCGACCGCAGGAGTCCTCTTGAACATCGATCCCGCTCTCGCCCTGCATCTGCTGCACCGCTGCGCGCTCGGCACGCTCGCCACCCATTCGCGCGATCCGCAGGGTTTCCCGTATCCGACGGTCGTCCCGTTTGCATCCGATGCAAGCCATCGTCCCGTGATCCTCGTGAGCGGCCTTGCGGAGCACACGCGCAATCTGGCCGCCGATCCGCGCGCGGGCTTCCTCGTCGTCGACGCGCCCGACGGCGACGTGCTGAACGCCGAGCGCGCGACGCTGCTCGGCCGGTTCGTGCCGCTCGGCGACGATCCGCACGTCACCGCGCGCTACTGTCGCTATGAGCCGGACGCCGCGCGCTACCTCGCGCTCGGCGATTTCACGTTCTGGGCGCTGGACGTCGAGCGGCTGCGCTATATCGGCGGTTTCGGGCGCATGGGCTGGGTCGACGGCACGCATCTCGATGCGCTGCCGCCGCTCGCGTTCGACGAGGAACAGGCGTTATGGGACGCGTACGATGCCGGCGATGCGCGCCGCGACGGGCTCGAATTGCTCGGTGTCGATCGCCACGGCGCCGACTGGCGACATGACGGCCGCCGCGTGCGCACGCCGTTTGATACGCCATTCGCCGATGCAGGCGCATTGCGCGAGCGGCTGATTGCATGCGCGCGGGATGTGACGTGACGTCGCGGTTGCCGGCTTGTCCGCGCTTTGTCCGTTTAGCGAGCCGCGCCATCCGATTTTCGTAAAGCTGTCGTCCGATGAAAGCTTTGATTTTTCGAATGCAGGGTAATTGCGTATGTTGATAGACCTAATAGGCAATGGCTAATGTCCTAATCTCTGTGTAGGAACGTAAAAATTTGAGAAAAGGCCGCGACCGGTCAAAATGACACGCGTGATTTTCAATTGGTCTCGGGATTTTCATGAATCTCGCTTCTATCAAATCTTTTTTGTGCTAATCTCTGCCTTCGAAAATCCGAGGCACATATATTTCATGAATGGTGAGCTGGCTGCAGACCGGCGCCATTGGTCAGATAGAAAGGGAAACTATGTCTTCTTACAAGGACCTGCTGGCCCAGCGGGAGAAGCTGGAGAAGCAAATCGAAGAAGCAAAGTCGCGTGAATACGCTGAAGTGCTGAATGACGTGAAGCAGAAAATTGCCGACTACGGCTTTTCGCTCGCCGAACTCGGTCTCAGCCGCGCGAAGGCCGGTAAGGTTGGCCGTCCGCGTGCAGGCGTTGCCGCGAAATACCGCGATCCGGAAACGGGCGCGACGTGGTCGGGCCGCGGCAAGCCGCCGCGCTGGATCGCTGGCAAGAACCGCGAACAGTTTGCAATTTAAGTGTTTGTTTAAGTTGCCTGCTCTTCAAAAGAGCCGCGTGTCCGTTAAGGAGCGCGGCTTTTTTGTTTTCAGTGGCCGACACGCTCATGGCGCTGTCATGAAAATGTAATAATCCGGTGTGAATGGAAATACGACCCGTTCGCATAAGCGGTTGATTTAAATAAGAAATTTGTGGGTATTGGCGGGGTTCGCGGGGCGCCCTTGATAGAATCGGGTATCGCACACCGATATCCCATATTTCATGTCCACGTTTTCCGGCGACGCGCAGAGCGCAGATAAGCACGCGGTTGCACGCAAGAGCACGTTCGTCAGTATTGTGCTGAATGTCGTGCTTGCGACATTTCAGATCGTCGTCGGCGTGATTGCGCATTCGCAGGCATTGATTGCTGACGGTGTGCATTCGATTTCCGATTTGATCTCGGATTTTGTCGTGCTGGTTGCGAATCGGCATAGCGGCGCATCGCCGGATGCCGACCACAATTACGGACACAGCCGCTACGAGACCGTCGCATCGCTGTTTCTCGGCGCGATCCTGATTGCGGTCGGCGTCGGCATGCTCTGGCGGGCCGGCGATCGTCTCGTTAATCTCGAAAACATTCCGGCGGTACATTTTTCCGCGCTGCTCGTCGCGCTGACGGTGCTCGTGTCGAAAGAGGCGCTGTTTCGCTACATGCTGCGCGAAGCGCGGCGCGTCCGCTCGGCGATGCTCGTCGCGAACGCTTGGCACGCGCGTTCGGATGCCGCCTCGTCGCTTGTCGTCGCGATCGGCATCGTCGGCAGCTTGGCGGGTGTGCGGCTGCTCGACCCGATCGCGGCGGCGATCGTCGGCTTCATGGTCGCGCGCATGGGCTGGACGTTCGGCTATGACGCGCTGCAGGACCTCTCCGACCGTGCGCTCGATACGACCGATACGGCCGAGATCCGCGCGCTGCTCGCAGCGACGCCCGGCGTGCGCGACGTGCATGACCTGCGCACGCGAAAGATGGGCGATGCCGCACTCGTCGACGCGCACATCCTCGTCGATCCGAAAATTTCCGTTTCCGAAGGGCACTACATCGCCGAGACCGCGCGTGCGCGCGTGCTGACCGACCCGCGCGTGCTCGACGCGCTGATTCACGTCGACCCGGAGAACGACGCGGCGCGCCGTCCGGCGCTCGCGCTGCCGCCGCGCGGCGAGATCGCGG
>NZ_JAAGPB010000073.1:0-25859 GCF_017104585.1 Burkholderia sp. Ac-20392 | reverse complement strand
ACGGCCGGCGCGGCACGCGGCCCGGCCGCGGACGGCACGCGCGCCACCGGGGCGCGCGGACGACATCAATCAGATCGGAGCGTTTTCAGGCGGGGCGCGAGGCTGCGCGAGACGGATGCCCTTGCGGGGAAATTCGGGAATGGCCGGCGCGGCCGCGCGGTAGGCGAACGTCCGCACGAAGCCCGGCAGCGCGGGCAGGCTCGACCCGAGCGCCACGTTCGCCGCGAAGCCGGGGCAGTACACGCAGTGCGGCACGCCGGCATGGTCGAACGACGACGTATCGTGATCGCCGCCCGCCTGCGCGAGCACGACCTGACGGGCGCCCGCTGCACTGCACAACTCGAGCGTGAGCTCGCCGGAGCCGCTCGATGCAAGACGCGCATAGCCGATGACGGGCGACAGTACGTTCAGTACCAGCGCCAGCCATACGAGGCCGATCCATCGCGTCGTTCGTTTCATTGCGGTCCAGAAAAAGTGCGCGCAAGTATAACAAGCGGCCCGATTGTTGCCGATTCCGCACGAGGCAATAGTCGGCATCGCAGCACGCGTCAGAGCGCATGTGCCGTTAATACAACAGAGACAAAATCTAACGATTCGCCACTGGCATAAATCCAAGCGCGAGGTTGATAATCATCGAACCTGCTGGAGAAATGACCATGGACGAAAGACCAACTCGCATGCCACCGCCGGAGCAAGTGATGAGCCCGGATCCGGAACCCGTCGGCGTGGAATTCCTCGCCGAATTGCCCGACCACGTGCGGGCATTCTTCGACGAGCAGCACAAGCTGTACTCGCCGAAGTGAACGCCTGTTCGGTTCTGTAACCGCCACGTGTCGATCATCGCTATCGTGCGGTTCATCACTGCGCATCGCGCGCAATTCGCCTCGCACCCGGGCCGCAACAGCCTGACGGTGCCGGATCAGCTCGCCTGCTGATTCTCCGGTCGCTGCGCTACGCCGCGCGACTGTCTTCGTCTATCCTTCTGGTTTTCCACCTCCGGCCCGCCCGGCTCTCCCGATCGTTCCGATGAAGCAAGCCATTCGTGCCAGCCTCGCTGTCGCCGCGCTCGGCGTCGCCCTCCTTTCGTCCCCGCGCATCGCCAATGCAGACGGCGACGACACCGCCCTCACCAACATCGTCGCGCTCGCGTCGCAGCGCCTCGCGCTCGCCGAACCGGTCGCTCGCTGGAAATGGGCGAATCACAAGGCAATCGAGGACCGGCCGCGCGAAGCGGAGCTGCTCGTATCGGTCGAGAAGCGCGCGGCACAGGTCGGCGTCGATCCCGCGTTCGCACGGACGTTCTTCGAGGATCAGATCACCGCGAGCAAGGATGTGCAGAACGCGCTGTTCGCGACCTGGCGCGCGACGCGGCCGCCAGAGGGCACGCCGCCCGATCTCGCGACCAGCACGCGCCCGGCGCTCGACCGGCTGACGCAGAAAATGCTCGCGGGGCTCGCGCAGGTTGCACCGCTGCGCGATGCGCCCGATTGCCAGGCGCGGCTCGCGCGCAGCATCGCCAACTGGAAGACGCTCACGCGCTACAACTCCACGCAAACGCAGGCACTCGACACCGCGCTGTCGCACGTCTGCTCGGCCGGCGGCGCAAGCGCGATCGGCTGACGACGGCGGGCGCGGGTCGCGCGACCGCGCCTGATTAACCCGCTTGCCCCTCAGGCGTGAGCGCGGCGAGCGGAATCAGTTGCAGGCCGCGCGCGAGGTGCGTCTGCAGCAGGCGGTGGGTGAAGGGTTCGAACGCACCGTCCGCCCCGTCGGCCGCGAGCCGTGCGGCCGCGTCGAGCGATTCCGCCGCGCCGAGATAGCGCCAGCCATCGATCACATGAAACAGGCGGCGCTCGCCGCTCGCCTCGAACGCGACGGCGCCTTCGAACGGCCAGGGCGCACCACCGGCACGGGCGTCCGCCACGGGGCGCCGGTTGTACGACGGCCGCAGCCGTGCGATCCATTGCGCTTCGGCGAGCATCGCCCCCAGCTCGTTGCCGGTCTCGCGCCATTCAACCCGCCTGACCTGCTGCGCAAGCCGCATTTCCTTCGACGAACGACGCTCGCCCGTCAGCAACGCACGCAACCGCTGCCGCACCCGCACGCTGCGACCGACATACAGCGGCGCGTCCTCCTCCCCGAACAGCGCGTACGCGCCGCACCCGGCCGGCGCGGTATCGAGCCAGGCTTCCGTCAGGTCACCGCCCAGACGGAAATGGCGCGTCGTGCGCGCAATCTGGTCGCGCAGCCGCTCGAGCGGCACGATGTCGTGCAACAGGCGCCAGAACTGCCACAGCAGGTCGGCATCCGCCAGCGCCCGGTGGCGCGCAGCCGGCACGAGGCCGTGCCGTTCGATCAACGCGTCGAGCCCGTGCCGCGATTCACGCGGGAACAGCGCTCGCGACAGCCGCACCGTACACAGCACATCGGGATTGAACGCGAAGCCGGCGCGCTCGAATTCGGCCCGCAGGAAGCCGCGGTCGAAGCTCGCGTTGTGCGCGACGAACAGCTTGCCGTCGAGCCGCTCGAACAACACCGGCGCCAGCGACGCAAACGACGGCGCGTCGCGCACCATCTCGTCCGAGATGCCCGTCAGTTGCTGGATGAATGGTGGAATCGGTTGCCACGGATTGACGAGCGTTGTCCACGTCGACACGCCGAGCGGGCCGATTTCGACCACGCCGATTTCGGTGATGCGGTGTTCGGCGGGCGAGCCGCCTGTGGTTTCAAGGTCGACGAAGACGAGCGGCTGTTCGCTGGCGGGATCGGACGGACGGGGGGAATCAGACATGAAAAGACTGGGAAACGGTGCTTCCGTGAGTATGCACCGGCATCCCCGTTCGCGGCCAGCCCGAACCGGGATGCTCCGTCCCCGGAAAACAAAAAGCCCCCGCCATGCGGGGGCCGGACGTGATCGGCAATGCGTGGCGCGTCAGACCGCCTGGATATTCGCTGCCTGCTTGCCTTTCGGCCCGACTTTCACGTCGAACGAAACACGCTGGTTTTCCTTCAGCGTCTTGAAGCCGTCCATCTTGATTTCGGAAAAGTGTGCAAACAAATCTTCACCACCATTGTCCGACGTAATAAAGCCGAAACCTTTAGCATCGTTAAACCATTTCACGATACCGGTATCCATGTCTTCGTTCCCCACTCGATTAGATCAAAAAAGCTATTTTTATAGCCGTTTCCCGAAATCCCGAAACATTGCGCCAGCACCAGCACCAGCACGCCGCCCGAGGACGGAGTGCTGACTTTATAAATTGGACAATCCGGGTGCGTCAAGGAAATTTTTGATGATCGTTTTATCAAAAAAGAGCTAATGCCATTGGAATCGGTACACCATCGCATTTGATTAATTGATTCGCATCAAAAACCTGTCAATATTACCGGGATCAGAGTTCCAATATTTTCACCCATGAAATTCCTACCGGGGACAAATCGGGTCGGTAAAATCCTCGGGTTTTTTCCGGGTTGCGGAAATCCGGGGACATTGCGATGCTCACTTAACGTCGGAAGGAAGGAGAAGGTCATGTGGCTGGACGGAATCAAGCGCTTCGCGAGCCGGCTCGGACGCGTACGCCGCAAGTCCCGCGCCCTGGCCGAGTCCGCGTCCTCGCGCGAAGCGCCGTGCGACACCGAATTCGATACGACCTGGCACGGCGATCACTGGCAGAACCTGCTCTCGTCGCCGCTCGATGCCCGTCACTACGTGATGGAAGACTGGACATATACGCCGCCGCCGAACGAAGACAAGGAGGCCGCGCCTGCGGCCAAGCGCAAGCGGCGCTCGTTCGCGCAATAGCGCGCGGACCGACGGGGCAAAAAAAAAGCGCGACTGGGAAGTCGCGCCGACAAAGGTTTGGAGATCTTTTCCGTCAACGAAAAAGTCTGCTTCGGAAAGCAGAGATCGCAGTATAGCGAGAGAACAACCTTTCATTAGCCATGCTCCACACAAACCTCTATTGCCGATGTGTCAATAATCGGATTACGACCATCCCCGCCTGCTGCTGACTGCCTGTCGCGATCGCGCAACGCCCGTTACGTAGTCCTGATCGCCATTTTTCTTCGCTGCACCGCCGCAAACCCTTGATGGGCAATCGTTTGCGCTGGATTGCCAATCTTTGCGGATTCCAAAATATATTATTGCTTAAAGCGCATCCTTCCCCCGCTCCACGCCCTCCGTACACTGCAGATGGCTTTTTGATAAGCGCACCGCCGCTCTGCCGGACCGGCCGCAACGTCAAGCAAAACATGCCAGTCCGCAGCAGGTTCGATCGACATCATCCTGTTTGGAGACAGATCCATGAAAAAAACCCTGATCGTCACCGCGCTGTCGGGTGTATTCGTTACGGCAGCTCACGCCCAAAGCAGCGTGACGCTCTATGGCCTGATCGACGCAGGCATCACCTACACGAACAATCAGGGCGGCCATAGCGCCTGGCAGGAAACGAGCGGGTCGGTCAACGGCAGCCGCTGGGGCTTGCGCGGCACCGAAGATCTCGGCGGCGGCCTGAAAGCGATCTTCACGCTGGAAAATGGTTTCGGCATCAATAACGGCGCGCTGAAGCAGAACGGCCGGGAATTCGGCCGGCAAGCGTTCGTCGGCCTCGCGCACGACAGCTACGGTTCGCTGACGCTCGGCCGGCAATATGACAGCGTCGTCGACTATCTCGGGCCGCTGTCGCTGACGGGTACCCAGTACGGCGGCACGCAGTTTGCCCACCCGTTCGACAACGACAACCTGAACAATTCGTTCCGGATCAACAACGCAGTCAAGTATCAGAGCGCGAACTACGGCGGCCTCAAGTTCGGTGCGTTGTACGGGTTCTCGAACTCGACGGCCTTCGCGAACAACCGCGCCTATAGCGGCGGCGTGTCGTACAGCTACCTGGGCTTCAACTTCGCCGCGGCCTACTTGCAGTTGAACAGCGACGTGAACGCACTCGCGCAGGCGGCGTCCGATCCGGGCGCGGTGACCGGCGACTGGACCTTCGCCTCGCGCGTGCAGCGCACCTGGGGCGCCGGCCTGAATTACGGGTTCGGCCCGGCGACGGTCGGCTTCGTGTTCACGCAGACGCGCCTGACCGGCATCCGCGCGATCAGCGCGGGACAGTCCGGCGTGTCCGGCGGCATCACGGGCCTCGGCGGAACCGCGCGCTTCAGCAACTACGAACTCAACGGACGCTACGCGCTGACGCCGGCACTGTCGCTCGCCGGCTCCTACACGTACACGCAGGGCCGCCTGGCCGGCGACAAGCCGACCTGGCACCAGTTCAACCTGCAAGCCGACTATGCGCTGTCGAAGCGCACCGACGTCTACCTGCAGGGCGAGTTCCAGAAGGTCAACAACGACGGCCTCGACCTCGGCGCCAACATCAACGGGCTGGGTGCCGCGTCATCGACCAACAAGCAGATCGCGGTCACGGCCGGCATGCGCCACCGCTTCTGAGCGACCGGCACATCGGCCGCACGCCGGATGACGAAGCGCCCCATCGGGGCGCTTTTTCCTTGCCGGGCTGCGTTGAGCGCCGCTCAGGCGTTGCCCGGCGGCGGATAACGGACGTCGAGCACGTCGATCGGCTGCGGGCCGGCCGGCGTCATCAGCATCACGGTATCGCCGATCTTCGCCTTGATCAGCGCACGCGCGACCGGCGAAATCCAGCTCACACAGCCGTGATCGAGATCGACCTCGTCGATCCCGACAATCGTGATCGTGTGATCCTCGCCGTCCGGCGTCTCGTAATCGACCGTTGCGCCGAAAAATACCTGGTCGACGTTCTCCTGCCGGCTCGCATCGACGACTTCGGCCAGATCGAGCCGCTTCGTCAGGAAGCGGATGCGGCGATCGATCTCGCGAAGCCGCCGCTTGCCGTAGATATAGTCGCCGTTCTCCGACCGGTCGCCGTTCGACGCAGCCCAGGACACGAGCCGCACGACCTCGGGACGCTCGACGTCGATCAGGTTCAGCAGTTCGTCCCTCAGCCGCTTGTGACCGGCCGGCGTGATGTAGTTCTTCGAGCCCGCCGGAATCGCTGGCTGGGCCTGGTCCAGATCGTCGTCGTCGCCGTCCGACTCTTTGACAAACGCCTTGTTCATGATGCAGATTCAACATGGATGACTGATGCTCCAAGGGTACACGAAGGGCGCCCCGGCAAGGCCGTGCAGAACAATTCGCGAATAAGGCTTCCCTTTTTATACAACCCTGCTATAATTTCGCTTCTGCGTGCGGCTGTAGCTCAGTTGGATAGAGTACTTGGCTACGAACCAAGGGGTCGTGGGTTCGAATCCTGCCAGCCGCGCCACTTTTTCGAGGGCCTTCTGAACCGAAGGCCCTTTCAGTTCAAAGCAGTAGAAGTTTTGTTTTGCGTGCGGCTGTAGCTCAGTTGGATAGAGTACTTGGCTACGAACCAAGGGGTCGTGGGTTCGAATCCTGCCAGCCGCGCCACTTTTTTGGGGGCCTTCCCATCGCAGAAGGTTCCGACAGTTAAGCAGTACCGTTTTGCGTGCGGCTGTAGCTCAGTTGGATAGAGTACTTGGCTACGAACCAAGGGGTCGTGGGTTCGAATCCTGCCAGCCGCGCCACCTTAAAAGGGCTTTCCTCCGGGAAAGCCCTTTTTCTTTTCTGCCTCCCCTTCCCTTGCTCACGGCACGGCAACGTCCGGTTGCGTGGCGCCGCTTTTCGGACGAACGTCGACCACGCCGCACGTTCGCCTCTCCGGCCGCACAAATGAAAACGGCGGCCATTGGCCGCCGTCGATCGATCGCCCACGCGGGCGAAACATCAATAATCCTGCCGCTCGCGCTCGATGCGCATGCCGCCGTCGTGGCGCGCATGCGCGCCGTCGTCGGTCGATCGCTCGCGCATGATCCGCATCACGTCCGGATTGGTGCGCACGCGTCGCATCACGTTCGCGAGATGCACGCGGTCGCTGACCTGAATCACGAAACGCAGCACCGTCGATTCGTGCGTCAGATCCTCGTCCATCGCGATATGCACGATGTTCGCGTCGGCCGACGTGATGTCCGCTGCCACACGCGCAAAGATGCCCTTCGTGTTCTTCACGAGCGCCTTCACGGCGACATCGAACAGGCGGCCCGGCTGCGGCGCCCATTCGACGTCGATCCAGCGGCCCGGATCGCGGCGATGAATACGCTGCGCCACGCGACAATCGGTCGTATGAATCGCCATCCCCAGGCCAATGCCGATGTAGCCCATGATCGCGTCGCCCGGAATCGGCCGGCAGCACGCGGACAACTGCACCGACATCCCTTCGGTGCCGGTAATCACGACCGGCGGCGCATGGTGCGCGGGATGCCGCTCGGACTTCGGCAGATCGTCGTCCGCATCGCGGCCGCTCATCAGCACCTCGATGCGCTTGGCCATCACCGCGGCCACGCGACGGCCGAGGCCGATGTCCGCGAAGATTTCCTGACGGCTCTTGTTGCCCGTCCACTGCACGAGCTTCTCCCACACTTCCGGCTCGACATCGGCCAGCGCGAGACCGTAGCCCTTCAGGCTCTGGTCGACCAGCCGCTCACCAAGCTGCACCGATTCGTTCAGGCGCATCGTCTTCAGGTAGTGGCGGATCGCCGAGCGCGCCTTGCCGGTACGCACGAAGCCGAGCCATGCAGGGTTCGGCTTCGAATACGGCGCGGTGATCACCTCGACGATGTCGCCGCTCTTCAGCTCGGTGCGCAGCGGCAGCAGCTCGTTGTTGATCTTCACGGCCACGCACTGGTTACCGAGATCGCTGTGGATCGAATACGCGAAATCGAGTGCCGTCGCGCCACGCGGCAGCGCCATGATCTTCGACTTCGGCGTGAACACGTAGACCGCGTCGGGGAACAGGTCGATCTTCACGTGCTCGAGGAATTCGCTCGAATCGCCGGCTTCGCTCTGGATGTCGAGCAGCGACTTCAGCCACTGGTGCGCGCGCTTCTGCACGTCGCTGAGATCCGCGCTGCCGTTCTTGTACAGCCAGTGCGCGGCGACCCCCGCCTCGGCGATCTCGTGCATCTTGCGCGTGCGCACCTGGAACTCGATCGGCGCGCCGAACGGGCCGACCAACGTGGTGTGCAGCGACTGATAGCCGTTGATCTTCGGGATCGCGATGTAGTCCTTGAACTTGCCGGGCACGGGCTTGTACAGCGCGTGCAGCGCGCCGATGCACGTGTAGCAGTCGAGCGGGCTGTCGACGACGACGCGAAAGCCGTACACGTCGAGCACCTGCGAGAACGACAGCTGCTTGTCGCGCATCTTGCGATACACGCTGTAGATGGTCTTTTCGCGGCCGGTGATCTCGGCGTCGATCTTCGCGTCGGCCATCGCGCGTTGCGCGGCCTCGAGGATCTTGCTGATCACTTCGCGGCGATTGCCGCGCGCGGCCTTCACGGCCTTCTCGAGCGTCGCGTAGCGATGCGGGTTGAAGTTCGCGAAGCTCATGTCCTGCAGCTCGCGATACGTATTGTTCAACCCGAGGCGGTGCGCGATCGGCGCGTAGATGTCGAGCGTTTCCCGCGCGACGCGGCGGCGCTTTTCCATCGGCACCGCGCCGAGCGTACGCATGTTGTGCAGGCGGTCGGCGAGCTTGACGAGAATGACGCGCACGTCGCGCGCCATCGCGAGCAGCATCTTGCGGAAGTTTTCCGCCTGCGCTTCCTCGCGGCTGCGGAACTCCATCTTGTCGAGCTTCGACAGGCCGTCGACCAGTTCGGCGACCTTCGGGCCGAACCGCTCGGCCAGCTCGCTCTTGGTCACGCCCTGGTCTTCCATCACGTCGTGCAGGAGCGCTGCCATGACGGCCTGCGCGTCGAGCTTCCAGCCGGCGCAGATTTCCGCGACGGCGACGGGATGGGTGATGTAGGGTTCGCCGCTCTGGCGATATTGACCGAGGTGGGCTTCGTCGCTGAAGTGGAACGCCGCCTTGATCTCTTTGATTTCTTCCGGAGGAAGATACTCGGCAAGCGCAGCCGTCAGTTTCGCGATCGAAACGACGCCGTGCTTGCGAGGCTGCTCCGGGGTGGCGGTCGGCCCGAACAGATGCCGGAAGGACTGTTCGAGGACCGCGTCGATGTACTGGCGCGCAGGCGACTGGGCCGTGGCTTCGGTGGTCGAATCCGCGGAGGCGGACGATGGGGTGGTGCTCATATTCGCCTCCAGGTCGAGTCGTTGCGCGCGTGGATTACATGGCTGGAACGGGCCGGATGCGCGTTACACCGGCACCTTCTTCAGCATCTCGACGCCGACCTGGCCGGCAGCGATTTCGCGCAGCGCGACGACGGTCGGCTTGTCGCGGCTTTCGATCTTCGGCGTATGGCCTTGCGCGAGCTGCCGCGCGCGATAGGTGGCGGCGAGCGCCAGTTCGAAGCGGTTCGGGATTTGCTTCAGGCAGTCTTCGACGGTAATGCGAGCCATGTTGGTAATTCCTTCTGAATATAGTCCTTATTCTACCTTATGTCCCTCGTCCCCCGCGTCATTCCGCGTGGGGCAGATGGATGCCGAGCTCGATGAACAGCTCCGTGTGTCGCGCGTACTGCGAAGCAAAGCGCAGGCGCGTGGCCGCGACGATGCATTCGAGCTCGGCAAGCGCACGCTCGAAATTCTCGTTGATCACCACGTATTCCGCTTCGGACGCGTGTGCGATCTCGCTACCGGCGGCCAGCAGGCGGCGCGTGATCACGTTCGGTTCGTCCTGGCCGCGCTTCTTCAGGCGCTCCTCGAGCGCATCGAGCGACGGCGGCAGGATGAAGATGCCGACCGCGTTGCGGAACTGCTTCTTCACCTGCAGCGCGCCCTGCCAGTCGATCTCGAGCAGCACGTCGTGGCCGTTCTTCATCTGCTCTTCGATCCAAACGCGCGACGTGCCGTAGTAGTTGCCGTGCACTTCCGCGCTCTCGAGGAATTCGTGCGCCGCGTGACGCGTGCGGAAATCCTCGACCGTCGTGAAGTGATAGTGCTGGCCGTCCTGCTCGCCCGGGCGCGGCTTGCGCGTCGTGTACGAGATCGACAGGCAGATGTCGCTGTCCTTCGACAGCAGCGCATTCACGAGCGTCGACTTGCCGGCGCCCGACGGCGCGACGACCATGAACAGGTTGCCGGGATAGACGCCGCCGTGCAGCGAATGCGACGCGTGCGCGTCGCGAGTAGATTCCGTCATGTTGCTTTACTCCAGGTTTTGCACTTGCTCGCGCATCTGCTCGATCAACAGCTTGAGCGCCATCGATGCGTCGGCGAGTTCCTTCGCCGCCGCCTTCGAGCCGAGCGTGTTTGCTTCTCGATTCAGTTCCTGCATCATGAAGTCGAGACGCTTGCCGACGCGGCCGCCCTTCTCGATCACGTGACGCGTTTCGTTCAGGTGCGCGGTGAGCCGCGACAGTTCTTCCGCGATGTCGATCCGGATCCCGTACATCGTCACTTCCTGACGAATGCGCTCCGCGGCTTCCTCGCGCGTGACGATCGTCGAGCTGCCTTCGGGCGCCGCGATGCCGAGCGCCTCCTGCAGCCGTTCGACGATCTTCTGCTGGTGCTTCGCGATCAGCTCCGGCACGAGCGGCGTGATGCGCGCGACGATCGCTTCCATCTCGGTGACGTTCGACAGCAGCATCGTCGCCAGCTGGGCGCCTTCGCGCGAACGCACGACGACGAGCTCACCGATCGCTTCCTTGCCGCACGCGAGCACCGCCTCGCGGATCGCGTCAGCCGACACGCCGCTCTCGGCGATCACGCCGGGCCAGCGCAGGATCTCGCCCGCGCGCAGGCGGCCGACGCCCGGGAACGAGTCGAGCACCGAGCGTTCGAGCTCGGCGAGCTGGCCGAGCGCGGACTGGTTCAGCGCGCCCGCGCCGATGCTCTGCTCGCCGCGCTGCAGGTTGATGCGGATGTCGACCTTGCCGCGCGACAGCTTGTTCATCAGCATTTCGCGCAGCGCGGGTTCGCACGCGCGCACGTCGTCCGGCATCCGGAAATTCAGGTCGAGGAAGCGCGAGTTCACGGTGCGCAGTTCGACCGACACGCTGGTGCCGCCGTTGCCGGTGGCCGTTGCGAGTTCGCGCGTCGCGCTCGCGTAGCCCGTCATGCTGTAGATCATGGTTCGTCTCGCCGTCTGGGTGCCCTCGCGGGCGGGGAAATGTCGAGGCGCCCGGCGCATCGGAAAGCGCGGGGCGGGAAGCGCGCATTATCCCATTTTTGCGGACCACCTCGCCGGGCACGCCGGCCGTTCGGCGCTAAAATCGGGGTTTCCTCTCGTTCCGCGATTCCCACATGACGTCCTCCGTTTCCCGCCCGAGCGGCCGCCGCGCCGACGCACTGCGCAAGGTCGCCCTTACGCGCCACTACACGAAACATGCCGAAGGCTCGGTACTGGTCGAATTCGGCGACACCAAGGTGCTCTGCACCGCGAGCGTCTCCGAACGCGTCCCCGACTTCCTGCGCGACCGCGGGCAAGGCTGGCTGACCGCCGAATACGGGATGCTGCCGCGCGCGACGCACACGCGCAGCGACCGCGAAGCCGCCCGCGGCAAGCAGACCGGCCGCACGCAGGAAATTCAGCGCCTGATCGGCCGCGCGCTGCGCGCGGTGTTCGACCTCGAGGCGCTCGGCCCGCGCACGATCCACATCGACTGCGACGTGATCCAGGCCGACGGCGGCACGCGCACGGCGAGCATCACCGGCGCATTCGTCGCCGCGCACGACGCCGTGTCGAAGCTGATCGCGGCCGGCAAGCTCACGCGCTCGCCGATCACCGACCACGTCGCCGCGATCTCGGTCGGCGTATACGAAGGCGCGCCGGTGCTCGACCTCGATTACGCAGAAGATTCTCAGTGCGACACCGACATGAACGTCGTGATGACGGGCGCCGGCGGCTTCGTCGAAGTCCAGGGCACGGCCGAAGGCGTGCCGTTCTCGCGCGCCGAGATGAACGCGCTGCTCGACCTCGCGCAAGGCGGGATCGCCGAGCTCGTGCAGCTCCAGAAAGACGTGCTGGGCGCCTGACATGCCGGACGACCACACCATCGCGCCGCTGTCGCGCATCGTTCTCGCATCGAACAACGCCGGCAAGCTGCGCGAATTCACCGCGCTGTTCTCGACGGTCGGCATCGAGATCGTCCCGCAGGGCGACCTCGCGGTGCCCGAGGCGGATGAGCCGTTCGGCACCTTCATCGAGAATGCGCTGACGAAGGCACGCCACGCGTCGCGGCTCACCGGGCTGCCGGCGATCGCCGACGATTCGGGGCTGTGCGTGCGCGTGCTGCGCGGCGCGCCGGGCGTCTATTCGGCGCGCTATGCGCAGCGCGCGGGCCGCGACAAGGGCGATGCGGCGAACAATGCGTATCTCGTCGAGCAACTGCACGGCGTCGACGACCGGCGCGCATACTATTGCTGCGTGCTCGCGCTCGTGCGCCACGCGGACGACCCCGAACCGCTGTTCGCCGAAGGGCGCTGGGCGGGCGAGATCGTCGACGCGCCGCGCGGCGAGCACGGATTCGGCTACGACCCGTATTTCTACCTGCCGTCGCTCGGCGCGACGGCCGCCGAACTCGAGCCGGCCGTGAAGAACACGCACAGCCATCGCGCGCTGGCGCTGAAGGCGCTGCTGGCGCGGCTCGCGGAGGAAGCATGAGCGTGCCCGATACCCGTTCGCCAACGGAGGTTGCATGAGCCAGGCCGCGGAAACCGGCGCGCGCGTCGTCGCGACCTTCACATCGCCCGGCCAGGTGCGGCTCACGTCGCTGCCGCCGCTCGCCCTGTACGTGCATTTCCCGTGGTGCGTGCGCAAGTGCCCGTACTGCGATTTCAATTCGCACGAGTGGAAGGGTGAGCGGTTTCCGGAAACCGAATATCTCGACGCGCTGCGCGCCGATCTCGAGCAGGCGCTGCCGCTCGTGTGGGGCCGGCAGGTGCATACGGTATTCATCGGCGGCGGCACGCCGAGCCTGCTGTCGGCGGCCGGCCTCGACCGGATGCTGTCCGACGTGCGTGCGCTGCTGCCGCTCGACGCCGATGCCGAGATCACGCTCGAGGCCAATCCGGGCACGTTCGAAGCCGCGAAGTTCGCGCAGTTCCGCGCGAGCGGCGTGAATCGCCTGTCGGTCGGCATCCAGAGCTTCAACGAGACGCACCTGAAGGCGCTGGGCCGGATTCACGACACCACTCAGGCACGCGCCGCTGTCGAGATCGCCGCGAAGAACTTCGACAACTTCAACCTCGACCTGATGTTCGCGCTGCCGAACCAGACGCTCGACGAATGCCGCACCGACATCGAGACCGCGCTGTCGTACGCGCCGCCGCATCTGTCGCTGTATCACCTGACGCTCGAGCCGAATACGCTGTTCGCGAAGTTCCCGCCGGTCGTGCCCGACGACGACGCGTCGGCCGACATGCAGGAATGGATTCACGCGCGCACGGCCGAGGCCGGTTACGGGCGCTACGAAGTCTCCGCGTATGCGAAGCCGAATCATCAGTGCAAGCACAACCTGAACTACTGGCGCTTCGGCGACTATCTCGGGATCGGTGCGGGTGCACACACGAAGCTGTCGTTCCCGAACCGGATCCTTCGGCAGGCACGCTACAAGCATCCGGCAACCTTCATCGAGCAGGCGATGGCCGGCACGGCCGTGCAGGAAGAACGTGAAGTCGGCGCGCGCGACCTGCCGTTCGAGTTCATGCTGAACACGCTGCGGCTCGTCGAGGGCTTCCCCGTGCACAGCTTCGCCGAACGCACGGGCCTGCCGATGAGCACGATCGAGCCGGCGCTGCAGGAAGCGGAACGACGCGGGCTGATCGCGCGCGATTTCGCGCAGATCGCGCCGACGCCGCTCGGCCAGCGTTTCCTCAACGACCTGCACGAATTGTTCCTGCGCGACGATTGAAGGAATGAACCTCGCGGCATTTCGGTTACAATGCCGCCTCGTGTGGAAGCGTGGCCGAGCGGTTTAAGGCACCGGTCTTGAAAACCGGCGACGGGAAACTGTCCGTGAGTTCGAATCTCACCGCTTCCGCCAGGAAGTTCGCCAAACCCCGTCCATTCACCGAATGACGGGGTTTTTTGTTGGCCCGCGCACACCCTTCCCCCACGTTCCGACGCGTCGCGCCGGATGCCGTTACAATCCGGCGCTCCGATTCGCGAAACGGGAAACCCACGTCATGAAGCCCTTCATCGTCTCGTCGCTCGCCGCGCTGCTGGTTGCCGTCAGCACGCAGGCGACAGCGGACACCGCCGCCGGCAGCGATGCACAAGCGTCGTGCGCGATCGCCTACGTGAGCGGCGTCGGCGGCTCGCCGCGCGGCCTGCGCGAATACCTTGCAAGCCCGTCGCCCTACAACTACCTGAAGGAAAACGACCTCCAGTGCAAGGTGGGTGACGACAGCCGCACGTCGAACTGTACCGGCGTGACCTATCTCCGGAACGAACAGGTCAGCGTGTACGACGACTCCGATCCGGCGACGCTGACCGTCGTGGCCCGCGTGGAGCTCGACCACGGGCAGAAATACCCGGTGATCATCGTCGTGCAGCGCAAGGACGCGCGCTGCAAGCAATGATGCGGCCTTGCGCGCGACGCCGTCCGTCGGGATGGAACGCGCGTCCGCGGCAGCGCACCACCGGTTCCCCGCAACGGCCGCTGTCGCGCCGCGCCGGAAGCCTCCCGGCCGGCCGCTCGATCACCTAGAATTCGATCAACACGGCGACACGACCGCCGCCGCGTACTCGATGCCGCGCGCGCCACCCCTGCGTGCGGTACACGGAGATCGCCATGACCGAACTGTCGACACCGGCGGAACACGTCGATTACGAAGGCTTCGAGGTCCATGTCGTGCCGGCCACCGTGCCCGGCAGCGACACGCGCTACACCTACACCGGCTACGTGTGCCATCCGGGCGCGAATCCCGCATTGCCCGGCCACGCGGTGCCATTCCACGCGGACGGCGAGGAAAGCTTCGCGAGCCTCGATGAAGCCGTCCATGAAGCCGTGCACATCGGCAAGAGCATCATCGACGGTACGCACCCCGACCTGTCGATCCTGTCGCTCGTCACACACGGCTTCTGAACCGGGCGGCACGCATCGCTGAAGAGTGCGCGGGCCGCCGCCGCGGTACTGCCCGCGGCAACCCGCTGCGCCCGGCCGGACCATCGCCACGTGCCCGCGTGCCACTCGTGTTCCACGCCTTTCTTTCAACCTTGCAACACGCACACACGCGCGCCGGGACGCACACGTACGGCGGCCGCGCGAGCGCGCTGTCACATGTCACGTCACATCGCGATGCACGAGCGCACGCCTGCTCGTCATCAGCGATCGCAACATCCGGCATCGCCCGTTATGCGTTTCTCCCGATATCGGCTCGCGTCCGTGCGCCTATCATTTTTTTATAGTCACTTCTGGCTAGCCTCCCATGCGCCCCCTTCCCCGTTTGCGCGTCGACCGGCTGCGTGCAGTTGCGCTGGCCGTCGTCGCCATGCTCGCGGCGTGCACGATCACGCCGCCTCCGTCGCTGCACTCGATCCTGACGATTCCGTCGATCACCCGTAGCGGCAGCCTCGACCAGTACCGCGTCGAAGTCGCGCAGCGCGTCGCCGAACGCAATCCGTCCGGCATGCTGCACGGCACACCGCAGGCCATGCTCCGCTCGCTCGTCGTCGTGGCCTTCACCGTCGATGGCAGCGGCCGGCTCGTCAACGCGTCCGTCTACCGCAGCAATGGCGACAGCGAAGCGGAAGCACTCGCGCTCGCGTCGCTGCGCCGCTCGGCGCCGTTGCCGCCGCCGCCGTCGCGACTGCTCGACGGCAACGGCCGGCTCGAATTGATGGAAGGCTGGCTCTTCAACGACGACGGCCACTTCCAGCTGCAAAGCACCGCGTCGGCGCAGGCGCAATCGATCGACTGAGCGATTGCCGCACCGCGATTGCCGGTGCGCGGCGGCGCTGGCTATAATTTTCCGCAATCGCGCGGCCATCACGCCGCGCGTGCGTTCGCGCGCCCCACCCGGCATGCGAGCCGACCACGCCGGCACCGGGCGGCGGCGACGTACCCGTCTCCATCGTCGACCGGCGGGTGACGTCCGCGCCACGGCGCGCGTCCACGCCGCCACCGCATCATCCGCTCGGCTGCCCCCGGCAGGCGTCCGCCTGCCCGACCGCACGCTCAGCCGACCGCCCCAACGACAAAACGGAGACATCCATGTCCGCATCCCCCCCGACCGTTGCACACGCAACCGGTTCGGCCGGCGCCGTCAGCCACCGGCGCATCGTGTTCGCCAGCTTCATCGGCACCGCGATCGAGTTCTACGATTTCTACGTGTACGCAACGGCCGCCGCGCTGGTGATCGGCCCCGTGTTCTTCCCGCACGGATCCGCGACCGCACAGGCGCTGTCCGCCTTCGTCACGTTCGGCATCGCCTTCATCGCACGCCCGATCGGCTCGTTCCTGTTCGGGCACTTCGGCGACCGCATCGGCCGCAAATCGACGCTCGTCGCATCGCTGCTCGTAATGGGCGTGTCCACCACCGCCATCGGCTTCGTGCCCGGCTACGACGCGATCGGCGCGCTCGCGCCGGTGCTGCTGTGCGTGCTGCGCTTCGGCCAGGGGATCGGCCTCGGCGGCGAATGGGGCGGCGCCGCGCTGCTCGCGACCGAGCACGCGCCGCAGGGCAAGCGCGGCTGGTTCGGCATGTTCCCGCAGCTCGGGCCGTCGGTCGGCTTCCTGATGTCGAACGGCCTGTTCTTTGCGCTCGCGCTGTCGCTGTCGGACGATCAGTTCCGCAGCTGGGGCTGGCGCATCCCGTTCCTGGTCAGTGCGGTGCTCGTCGCGCTCGGCCTGTACGTGCGGCTCAAGATCACCGAAACGCCCGCGTTCCAGGCCGCGCTCGATCGCAACGAGCGCGTGCGCGTGCCGGTCGCGACACTGATCACGCAACACTGGCGGCCGACGCTGCTCGGTGCGCTCGCCATGGTCGTCTGCTACACGCTGTTCTACATCTCGACGGTGTTCTCGCTGTCGTATGGCGTGTCGGCGCTGCATATTCCGCGCCAGAGTTTCCTCGGCCTGCTGTGTTTCGCGGTCGTGTTCATGGGACTCGCGACGCCGCTGTCCGCGTGGGCATCCGACCGCTTCGGCCGCAAGCCGGTGCTCGTCGTCGGTGCAATCGCCGCGCTGCTGTCGGGTTTCGCGATGGAACCGCTGCTCGGCAGCGGCTCGATGCCGCTCGTCGCGCTGTTCCTGACGATCGAGCTGTTCCTGATGGGCGTGACGTTCGCACCGATGGGCGCGCTGCTGCCGGAACTGTTCCCGACCAACGTCCGCTATACGGGCGCGGGCGTCGCGTACAACCTCGGCGGGATCCTCGGCGCGTCGATCGCGCCGTATATCGCGCAACTGCTGGCCGCACGCGGCGGGCTGTCGTGGGTCGGCGGTTATGTATCGGTTGCGGCAGCAATCAGCCTGATTGGTGTGCTGCTGATGCGCGAAACGCGCGACGCATCGCTCGTCTGAGACTCCGGGGCGACCCGGGTTGTGCGGTGGCCGGCGCTGCCTATACTCGATCCTGGGTGCGCCGCCGCGCGCCCCCGGGATCCCGCCCCGAAGGAGCCGCCGCCATGAACATCCGCCTCGGCAATGCCGATCTCGTCCTGATCCTCGCGCTTGCGCTGGGTGGCGCGATCCTGCTCGCACTGCGCTTCCGGCCGAAGACCTGGCGCGGCCTCGTGTTCGAGGCGCTGCTGGCGAACCTGGCGGCCATCGCCGCCGTCGTCACGGTCGAGGCGCTGCTCGCCTGAACCGGCACGCCTCGCTTCGTCAGGCAGTCAGCCGCGCGCGCAGCGCGCCGTAGGCCGGGCCGACCGCATCGATCGCGTCCAGCGCCTCGTCGACGGTCGGCATCGTGCCCGGCTCGCCGATCGACAGGGCATTCGGCGCGCCGCCGATCCCGCAATGGTGCCGCGACGTCGCGACGAAAATCATCACGGTCGGCCGCTGCAGCGCGTGCGCCATGTGCACGAACCCCGTATCGACCCCCACCACGAGCGCAGCCCGGCCGAGCGCCGCGCCGAGCTCGCGCACCGTCATCGCGGGCAACACGACCGAACCCGGCGCGCGTGCGGCAATATCTTGTGCATCGTCATGCTCGGCAGCCGATCCCCACGGCAACAGCACGCGTACGCCACGCGCCATCATCTGCGTGGCGAGCGCGGCCCAGTGGTCAGCCGGCCACTTCTTGTCGGGGTTCGACGTCGCATGAAACAGCAGCATGAACGGTGCGCCGTCGGTCACGGCCGCCGGCAGGTTCACGTCCCGTGGCGGAACGATGCCGTACGTGGCGATGCCCTCGGGCGCGTAGCCGAGCGCCTCGCCGGCGCTCACGCGCATCCCGTGCCACGCGTCGCAGTCCGGCCGCGGGCCGAAACGATGCGAATACGCAAAGCGTGCGCCTGCTTCGCCGAGATCCTGCGTCTGGTAACCGACGCGGCGCGCAGCGCGCGCCAGCGCCGAAATGATCGCGCTCTTGTAGACGCCGTGCAGGTCGATCACCGCATCGTAGCGGTGCGCCCGCAGCGCGCCGATCGACGCCGTGATCGCCTTCAGGTCGCCGCGATTGCGCATCTTCTTGAAGCGGCGCAGCGGTGCGCAAAGGACATGGCTGACGCCCGGATGCCAGCGCACGACCTCCGCGCACGATTCATCCACCGCCCAGTCGACCGTTACGCCGGGAAAGGCGCGGTGCAGATCCGCGACGACGGGTAGCGTCTGGACGACGTCGCCGAGCGACGTCACTTTCACGATGAGGATTCGTTTCACGATGTATGGGGATAGACCGGCCAATTTGGCATGCTAACGATGGTTACATGCGCCAACATTACGTGAAAATTACTTTTGCAACAAAATGCATCACCTTTCGGGAACATTCTCGCGCCCCGCCCGCATCCGGTTCTTTTTATAATTCGATCTTTGCCTACCGGCCCGCGTCGATGCAACGCCCCGCCCTTCCCGCCCTGTTTCCCGCCCTCACCCGTCGTTCGTTGAGGATCTGGCGCCAGTACGGCGTTTTCTGGCTCGGTGCGATCGTCGTCGGCCTCACGGCCGTACTTTACGCGCGACTGATCGACTGGGGCTACGAAACCTTCCGCACGATGCGCGATCACGCCGCGTGGCTGCCGCTGCTGATCACGCCGACCATCGCCGCGGTGTCGGTATGGATCACGCGCCGCTTCTTCCGTGGCGCCGAGGGCAGCGGTATCCCGCAGGTGATCGCGACGCTGCATGCGCGCCCGAGCGCGTTCGGCTCCCGGCTGCTGACGCTGCGCATCCTGTTCGGCAAGGTGCTGGTCTCGTTCCTCGGCATCCTGGGCGGCTTCACGATCGGCCGCGAAGGGCCGACCGTGCAGGTCGGCGCGGCACTGATGTTCAACCTGCGACGCTTCTACCCGCGCTCGAACGCGCAGATCGAACGCCAGCTGGTGCTCGCCGGCGCAGCGGCCGGGCTGTCGGCCGCATTCAATACGCCACTCGCCGGAATCGTGTTCGCGATCGAGGAACTGACGCGCAGCTTCTCCGCGCGCGCCAGCGGCGTGCTGATCACCGCGATCATCCTCGCCGGCGTCGTCGCGCTCGGGCTGAACGGCAACTACACGTATTTCGGCACGATCGATGCCGGCCCCCATTTCCCGAAACTGCTGGCGCTCGCCGTGCTGGTCACCGCGATCGTCACGGGGATCGCGGGCGGCCTGTTCTGCTGGCTGCTGCTCAACACGGGACGCTGGCTGCCCGCGCGGCTGCTGGGTCTGTATCGCGAGCGGCCGATCAGTTTCGCCGCGCTGTGCGGCTTCACGATCGCCGTCGTCGGGCTCGTATCGGGCGGCACGACCTTCGGCAGCGGCTACGCCGAGGCGCGCGGCCTGCTCGACGGCAGCCAGCATCTGTCGGTGTTCTATCCGTTCCTGAAGATGATATCGATGGTCGCGTCGTACCTGCCGGGCATCCCGGGCGGGATCTTCGCGCCGTCGCTGTCGATCGGCGCCGGGTTCGGCAACCTGCTGCACATCGTGTTCAGCAACATGAGCCTGCCGATGCTGATCGCGCTCGCGATGGTCGGCTACATGGCGGCCGTCACGCAATCGCCGATCACGTCGTTCGTGATCGTGATGGAGATGATCAACGGTCACGCGCTCGTGATTTCGCTGATGGCAACCGCGTTGGTGTCGAGCCGCGTATCGCGCTTTTTCGCGCCGCCGCTCTACGAAACGCTCGCCCAGCGCTATCTCGCGCCGCCCGTCGCGGCCGCCGAACAGGCTGCGGCAAGCGCGACGAGCGCGACAGTGGCAACCGGCGTCACCGAGCCGCAGGATGCGGCTGCGGCGCCCGCCGATCCGCTCGACACGCTGCGGGACGAAGGCGGCGAAGTATCGTCCGCCGCCGCGCCGGCCGAAGGCGCAGCGCATGCACCTGCACCTGCGCCGGCGCCGCACGACGACGAGCCGGCCGCGGCCGGGACGAACGGCCCGGCGCAGCCCGGCCCGCGCGACGCTCAGTAGATCACGACGGGGGCCGGCCGGTAGTACACGGGCCGGGCCGGCACGACGATGCATCCGGCCAGCGTGATCGCGACGAGCGCGATGGCGATTGCGGTTCTTTTCATCGTCCGCCTCCATCACGCCCAGTGGCCACGGGTCCAGAACCAGTTCGGACCGCGCTGGTCCCAATGGCCCGGCACCCATTGCATGCCGACGCGCTCGGCTTCCCAGTGGCCGCCGATCCACACGTAGCGGCCATGCTCCCAGTGCCAGTGGCCGCGATCCCACACGTAGCCCACGCGCGAGGCCGGCACGACCTCGTAGCGCACCGGCGGCGGCGCATTCGGCGCGACGACGACGATTTCCTCGGTGCGCACGGCAACCGGCTCGGCGACGACCACGCGGCCCTGCGGCACGATCACGGGGGTGCCGACGAGAATCTCGTCCGCATGCGCGGCAAGCGGCGCGACGACGGCTGACAGGCTCGCGGCAATCAAGGCGAGCGAAACGATACGACGTTGAACAGTAGAGACAGCCATCACAACCTCCTGGTTGAACAAGTTACGCGAGCGTATTCGTTCAATGCGGGAGGAGCGGTAACGGCCGACAGACACCGTGTTACGGCGTGCCCGAAAGTGCAACAGGGCGTAAGACGCGCACGGCGGCGAGTGCCGCCGTGCGGAGGGATACCTGCAACGGTCAGGCTTGCGGGATCTCGATCTTCACTTCGAGGACTTCGAGATCGTCCTGGCGCTCGAGGCTCACGCGGATGTCATCGTTCGAAATATGGACGTACTTCGAGATGACCGCGACCAGCTCCTTCTGCAGCGCCGGCAGGTAATCGGCCGGCGGCCGGCCGCCGACGCGCTCGTGCGCGATGATGAGCTGCAGGCGCTCCTTCGCGACCGATGCGGACTTCTTCTTCTCGCCGAGGAGAAACGAAAGGATGGACATGGACGGCCTCCGTTACTTGCTGCCGAAGAGGCGCTGCAGCAGGCCCGGCTTCTGGTAATCGGTAAAGCGCAGCGGCTTGTCTTCGCCGAGGAAACGCGCGACGACGTCCTTGTACGCTTCCGCAACGTCGGTGCCGTCGATATGCACGGCCGGCAGACCCTGGTTCGATGCATGCAGCACGGCTTCCGACTCGGGCACCACGCCGATCAGCTTGATGCGCAGGATCTCGCTGATGTCCTCGAGCGACAGCATCTCGCCTTCGCTGACGCGCTTCGGGCTGTAGCGGGTGATCAGCAGGTGTTCCTTGATCGGATCCTTGCCTTCGGTCGCGCGCTTGGTCTTCGACGACAGGATGCCGAGAATGCGGTCCGAGTCGCGCACCGACGACACTTCCGGGTTCGTGACGATCAGCGCTTCATCCGCGAAGTACATCGCGTGCAGCGCACCTGCCTCGATACCGGCCGGCGAATCGCAGACGATGTATTCGAAATCCATCGCGACCAGGTCGTTCAGCACCTTCTCGACGCCGTCACGCGTGAGCGCATCCTTGTCGCGCGTCTGCGACGCCGGCAGGATGAACAGGTTCTCGCACTTCTTGTCCTTGATCAGCGCCTGGTTCAGGTTCGCTTCGCCCTGGATCACGTTCACGAGGTCGTACACCACGCGGCGTTCGCAGCCCATGATGAGATCGAGGTTGCGCAGGCCGACGTCGAAGTCGATGACGGCCGTCTTGTGGCCGCGCAGCGCGATACCGGACGCAAAGCTCGCGCTCGTCGTCGTCTTGCCCACGCCGCCCTTGCCCGAGGTCACCACGATGATTTTTGCCATTTACCCAATACCCTGTGTTCGTCAATGAGAGCCGATCGCTCCGGAGCGCACCGCGTGGATTACGTCAGGCGCAGCGGTTCGATCATCAGTTTTTCCTCTTCGAGCCGGATCTGCACCGATTTGCCCAGTACTTCAGGAGGCAACGGGTTCTCGGTTGTTCGATAGATACCCGCGATCGAAATCAGTTCCGGCTCGAGACACGTGCAGAAAATGCGCGCGTCGTGATTGCCGTGCACGCCCGCGAGTGCGCGGCCGCGCAACGGCGCGTAGATGTGGATATTGCCTTCCGCGATGATCTCCGCGCCGTGACTGACCGGCGCGAGCACCACGAGGTCTCCTTTCGCGTAAATCTGCTGCCCCGAACGCAACGGCCGGTCGATCACGAGCGTCTGGCCGCCCGCGTGCAACAACGTCGGTGCGGGCTCCTGCGCCGGTTCGGCTGCCGGAGCGGCGGCAGCCTCGACGACGGGCGCCGGCGCCGGTTCCGCTTCGTCAGCGTGCTTCGCGGCCGGCGTGCGGCGATCGCGCGCCTCGAGCAACGGCAGGCCGGCTTCCCCCGCCCAGCCCTGCGTTGCCAGCGCGACGACGCCCACCGGGCGCATCCGCACGTCGTTCAGCATCTGGCGGATGTCCGCCAGCGCGACGCGTTCGCCGTCTGCCAGGCGGCGGACGTCGATCGCGACGACATCGTCGGCGAAAAACTCGGGAGTCGCTTCGAAGCGCTTGACCAGTTCGGTACGCAACGCATCGAGATCGGTCGTCTTCACGGTGAACAGCAACGTATCGACCGATCCGCTGCGCAGCTCGAAGAATGGCGATTTTTTAAGCGACATGGACACTCTGCAAAAATTTTTTGCGTATTTTACAGGCGTCCACGCGCGCGGCCATTATTTTTGGGGAACCGGGGGGCGGCGGCCCGGGCGGGCGCGCAACCGGCAGGCGGGCAGGCAAGCGGGCGACCGGATCTTCATCGCGCCGCGCGGCCCGCGTTCTGATGTCACGTCAGTGCTTCGTCTGCGACACGAACAGCGATTTCATCGCACCGGGCATCCGCGCGATCGGCGCGTGTTCGCCGGTGTTGCCGAAACCCGCCCGCTCGTAGAAGCGGATCGCGTTGCGGTTCGCATCGGCAATCCAGGCGTAGACGTCCTGGGCGCCGCGCTCGGCGAGCCATGCGGTGGCCGTCTCCAGCAGCAGCACGCCGCCGCGCAGATGACGCACCGCGTGCGCCACCCACAGCTCGCTGACGAACGCGCGCCGATCGGGCGTATTGTCGAAATACGCGCCGATCATGCCGGCCGGATGGCCTTCGGTATACAGCAGGAAAGTCGTCGACTCGTCGGACACGGCGCGCTGCGCGGCAATCGCCGACGCTGCGTCCGTTTCGACGTTGTTCAGCAATTCGGCCTCCGGCGCTTCGCCGGGCGCGTAGGGCTCGCGCAGCGATGCGGCGCGGAGTTCGCGATACACGCTGCCCTGATCGGCAACGATACGACGAACGGTCAAGGTCGAACTCATGCAGGCACAGCCCCCTTCGGACAGCAAGCTATTAGCTTCAACCGAAAGCGGGGCATGAGTCAAATCGTTATTTTCAAATGGCGGCGCGAATCGAAAGGCAGCATGCACCGCCGGCAGCCGTGCGGCCAGCTGGTGTGCAGGTGCAGCATTGCGATGTCGATGCTTGCAACCGAAAGACGGTTGCGGCGGCTTGGTTCGACGCATGGCGCCAGTCGCCTTGCGACATGCGGCAGTTGCCCGTCGGGCCCGGCGGATTTCAGCGCGGAAGCAGTAATGATCCGTAAGATTAGCAACCCCGAAAGCATGTATCACGGGTGCTGGCGCCCGCCGTATATTGCATCGCAACATTTGTTGCGGACCGGCGGCACCGACACCCGCACACGTCACGGCGCGCCATCCATCTGACAATTCAACCGCCCGAGTGGATCGATCCGGCGATCCCGGCATGTTTCAATCAGCTTGCGCGGGCCCTTCCCTGCCTGCGCCACACGCGCCCCTCCGTTTGGAGCCGCGCGCCTAGTGCAGGAGTTTGGCAAGCGTGCGCATGGGTCGTATAACAGGCAGAACCGGGTGACGATCCGGCACAACCGCGCGCGCGTCGCGGACCAACGAGAATTCGAACAACCGTACAGGCGGCCGCCCTCGGGCCGGCCGGCAGGAGGGAGACAATGGCAATGACCGACGGATCGGCTTCGAGCTGGTCGGATGGCAAGCGTTACCTGTGGTTGCTCGGCGCGCTGACGATCACGCTGCCGATCCTCGCCGCCCAGCTCGCGCTGTCGACGGGCCTGCACGTGTTCTGGTGGTTCGGCCCGCTGTTCGCGTTCGGCGTGATCCCGATCCTCGACACGCTGATCGGCGACGATCGCGACAACCCGCCCGAGGACGTCGTGCCGCACCTCGAACGGGAGCGCTACTACCGGCTGATCGTCTATCTCGCGACCCTCGTCGAATACGTCGCGTTCTTCGCGTGCGTGTGGATCGTCGGCACACATGCGCTGGCCTGGTACGACTACATCGGCTTCGCGCTGTCACTCGGCGCCGCGACGGGCATCTCGATCAATACCGCGCACGAACTCGGGCACAAGACCAACCGCTTCGAGCGCTGGCTCGCGAAGATCACGCTCGCGCCGGTCGCATACGGTCACTTCTACGTCGAGCACAACCGCGGACACCACGTGCGCGTCGCGACGGCCGAGGATCCGGCGAGCGCGCGCTATGGCGAATCGTTCTGGGCGTTCCTGCCGCGTACCGTGACCGGCAGCATCCGCTCGGCGTGGCGGCTGGAGAAGGCCCGCCTCGAACGGCTCGGGCACTCGCCGTGGACCTGGCGCAACGAGGTGCTGCACGCGTGGGCGATGACCGTCGTCGTGTGGGGCATCGCGATCGCGATGGCCGGCAAGGTCGTGATTCCGTTCCTCGTGATCCAGGCCGTCTACGGCGCGTCGCTGCTCGAAGTCGTGAACTACGTCGAGCATTACGGGCTCGGCCGCCGCAAGCTGCCGAACGGCCGCTACGAACGCTGCACGCCGCAGCACTCGTGGAACAGCAATCACGTCGTCACCAACCTGTTCCTGTACCAGTTGCAGCGGCACGCCGACCATCACGCGAATCCGACGCGCTCGTACCAGGCGCTGCGCCACTTCGACGATGCGCCGCAACTGCCGGCCGGCTACGCGACGATGATCCTGTTCGCGTACGTGCCGCCGCTCTGGTATCGCGTGATGAATCCGCGCGTGGTCGCGCACTACGGCGGCAACATGGCGCAATCGAACATCAAGCCGTCGATCCGCGCCCGGGTGCTCGCGCAATATCCGGCCGCAGCGTGATCGCGGGGGACGGCCGGGGGAGACTGGCGCCGACGCACCGCTGAAAGCGGGCGCCGCGCCGGCCCCCGGTTCCGTCGCCATCCGGCGCGACGGCGCAACCGTCACTCCATTTCCGGCAGCCTGAACACGGCCACCGCATGCCGCAGCGCGCTCGCCTGCTCGGCCAGCGCCTGTGTCGCGGCCGAGGCCTGCTCGACGAGCGCCGCGTTGCGCTGCGTCGCTTCGTCCATCA
>NZ_JAAGPB010000072.1:0-273 GCF_017104585.1 Burkholderia sp. Ac-20392 | reverse complement strand
GGTATATCCCGGTGTAGATCTTGGGGGTCGCCGGATCATTAAAAAAAAAAAAAATAATGATTTCATCATAATCAATCACATCACAAATACAATGAAGTAACTTACTAGATTGCGATCTGTGACTTCTATCCACCCATCGTTCAGTACGATTCATCTCTCCACCAATTACAAGCCAGTCTACATCTACGTCAGCTGCATCAGTGTCCTACCCTCACAGACCTCCACCAGCTCACCATCACTCATCGTTACTCTGACCATCCACTCGACACTCTT
>NZ_JAAGPB010000752.1:0-2892 GCF_017104585.1 Burkholderia sp. Ac-20392 | reverse complement strand
CTGCTGTCGCCGAGGTAATCGAGATCGCTCGCGGAGCCGACCGGAATCCCGTTGGGCGCGACACCGGGCGCCTGCAGCGGCGGCGACATCGACCAGTACGCGCGCCCGTCGCCGAGCGCCGGACAAGCGCGATACATGTCGGCCAGCCAGACGATCATCGCGGCCTGCAGTTCGCGCAGGAACGCGGGCGTATAAGGAATCAGCTTCTGGCGCGCGGTGCTGCCGCTCGTCCGTTCGAGGAACACCGGGCGCTCGGCGGTCAGCACCGGTTCCGGTTCGTGCGATACGCGATCGAGCCACGGCAGGAAATCGGCGGCCGCATGCACGGGCACGCGCTCACGGAACTGCGCGGGGCTGTCGATCCGGTCGAAGCCGAACCGGCGTCCGAATGCCGTATCGCGGTTCGCGGCGAGCAGCGCCATCAGCCGCCGCGCCTGCGCGTCGCCCGGTGCGTCGAGGCCGGCCTGCCAGCGATCGACGTCCGGCTGCGCGGCGCGCGCGAACGTGCGCCATGCATCGGCCGGGCTGCGGGCTGAGGCGTCCATCAGAAATAGGTCTTGTCGAGTTGCGCGAGATCGTCGGGCAGCCGGCGCGGCGGCGCGAAGATCGTGAGCCAGCCGTACCACAGCGGCCGCGTCTCGCGCAGGTCCGACACCGCGTGCATGTCCTGCCAGCGCAGCGCGGGGCGGCGATGATGCGTGAGGTTGTAGTTGAAGTTCAGCAGCAGCCAGCGCACCGGCGTCGGCGCGCGCATGTTGTACGTGCCTTCGACGACGTCGAGCGGCGTGCGCATGTGGTACACCCACTGCAGCGACGACCATGAAAACGCGAACGCGACATACGCGACCAGCACCGCCGACACCGACCAGTCGAGCAGCCAGCCGGCCAGCAGCCATGCACCGACGGCAGCGAGCGTTTCGTAGCGGATGCGGCGGAAGTCGGCCGTCGTGAATTCCTTGAAGGCGGCCGCGTAGGTGTTGTCGTCGCCGCGCGCGGCGAGCCGCTGCATCGTGCGGCCGGGCACCAGCGCGAGCACGAAGCTGCCGACGAAGCTGCCGAGCCAGATGCCGCCGAGGATCGCCGCGTAGTATTCGATGCGCTTGCGCAGCAGCGATTCGTCCGCGGTCGCGAAATCCGCGCGCTCGGCGCGCGTGCGGTTGCGTACGTGATGGCCGAGATGGTTCACGTGGATGAGCGTCGCGGCCGCGCCGAACATCGTGGACGCCCACCACATCATCATATAATTCGCGATCGGCCGGCGATGCCCGAACCCGTGGAAGGTTTCGTGCATCATCGAGAACACACCCTGCATCACGAGGCAGAACGGCACGAGCACGAGCCACTTGATCGCGCCCACGCCGGTATGCGAGAGCCAGGTGAGCGTGCCGGCCCACACCACGCTCTGCAGCGCGAGCACGAGCAGGTTCGCCCGGTCGTAACGTCGGGTCTGCGCGGCAGCGGCTTGCGCGCTCGGTCGGTTCATGGCTCGGAATGGCGGTTGTTTGCACGGGAGGATACAACAGATGCGTCAGCCGCCGGTAACGGCCCGCGCCCCGTCCCTGGCGGGGCGGAACTAGCATGCGGCCGTTTCGCCGTACGCCCGCCGACAGCCCCGCGTCGCGCATGCCGACCCGCGATGTGCGCTTCGCGATCGACGAACGCATTCCGCGCTTCTGGTATCGCGGCACGTGTCATGTCACGCGCTTCTTCGACGCGTTTTCCGTGATGTTCCCGCTCGGCGAGCGCTTCTTCATCGAAAGCGTGCGGCCGTTTCGCGACCACGTGGGCGGCGATGCATCGCTCGCGGCCGACGTCGATGCGTTCGTGCGGCAGGAAGCGTCGCATATCCGCGTGCACCGGCTCTACAACGCGCGCCTCGCATCGCAGCAGGTGCCGGTCGACGCGCTCGAGGCGCTGCTCGAAACACGCCAGCGCAATGCCGCGCGGCAGGTATCGCCTGTCACGCGGCTCGCGCTGACCGCGTGCCTCGAGCACTACACGACGATCCTCGCGCACCGGCTGCTGAGCGACCCGGCGATCCTCGGCGGCGCCGACCCGACGATGGCGGCCGTGTGGCGCTGGCATGCGATCGAGGAAACCGAGCACAAGACCGTCGCGTTCGACGTGTTCGCGGCGGCCATGCCGAACGCGGCGCGGCGCTATGTGGTGCGCTGCGCGGCCATGCTCGGGATCTCCGTCTACTTCGTGATCGACCTGATCTACTTCGTGCACCGCCTGGTCGCCGTCGACGGGCAGACCTGGAATCTGCGCGGCTGGCTGCAACTGTTGCGCTGGCTGTTCGTCGCACCGGGCATCTTCACGCGCGTGATGCCGATGTGGCTATTCTGGTTCTCGCCGCGCTTTCATCCCGATCGCCTCGACAGCGATGCGGCCTTGCGCGCGGCCCGCGCCGCGCTCGAACCGTACCTGGCCAGCGCCGAACGCGAACCGGAGTCGCACGCATGACGCGCGCGCCGTGGACGCCCGACGGGTTCGACGACTGGCGCCGCCACTATCCGGCAACACCGTTCGCGCGGGCCGCGGCGAACCTCGACCGGACCGATGCGTTCATCGACGGCTGGACACGGCGCACCGCCCGCCTGCCGCTGACGACGACGGTCGTGCTCGTCGCGGGGCTGTATTCGGAATGGCTGCCCGGCTGCAATCGCGGCGCGCGGCAGACGCTCGGCGCGGCCGGCTATCGGGTGCTGACGGTGCCCGTGCGTTCCGCGCGCGGCGTGTTCGATCAGGGCGCGCATATCGGTGCGTACCTGCGCAAGCACCTGCCTGCCGGCGGCGAATTCGTCGCGCTCGCGCACAGCAAGGGCGGCATCGATACGCTCGCCGCGCTCGTCGGCGACCCGGCGCTGGCGGCGCGTTGTACGGGCCTCA
>NZ_JAAGPB010000751.1:0-234 GCF_017104585.1 Burkholderia sp. Ac-20392 | reverse complement strand
TTCTACTTTGAGTAAGTCACATGCTCCTTAGAGTTAGCTAAACCAACTAGCTATCGTCGTATTCTCAATGCTCCGATTAACACGACTACATGACACCATGATCACTACATTAAGTATATTTTCCATTCTACACTGTGCTAGCTTTCACAGTATTAGATTTACATCTTTTCTTCTCTTCTGTATGATTCATAGATCATACTACCATCATCTATTTTTTTTTTTTTTTTTTTTTTA
>NZ_JAAGPB010000750.1:0-2749 GCF_017104585.1 Burkholderia sp. Ac-20392 | reverse complement strand
GTCAGCAGCAGAAGCTGCACGGTGATCAGGCGCTTGCGGTTCAGCAGATCGCCGAGCGGCACGACGAACAGCAGCGCGAGCGCACAGCCGAGCTGCGTCGCGGTGATGACGCCGCCGACGGCCGCCTGCGACACGCCGAAATCCCGCGCGATCGAATCGAGCAGCGGTTGCGCGTAGTAGACGTTCGCGACGCTGGCCGCGCAGCAGACGGCCAGCAACGCGACGCGCGCCGCGGACAGGCGGCCGCCGTCGGCCGGATGCGCGGCATGTGTCGGCACGGTCGATGCAACGGTGCCGGAATGACAGGAAGACTCCATGGGTTCCCTCGTGCAAAGTAGTTGCAAATTGAAACTGGTGTGGAGTGTAGGAAAAGTAGTTTTAAAATGCAACCTGTTGTGCGATGGGCGGCAGCTCGTGCACGGATGGCCGGCGTTGCCGCGAAGGCGGCCGGCAGGATTGCGGAGAGGAACATGGCCAGGCAGAAAAGTCTTGCGGATTCACCGTGCCCGGTGGCGCGGGCGACCGATATCGTCGGCGATCGCTGGGCGTTGCTGATCGTGCGCGATGCGTTCGACGGCGTGCGCCGGTTCGGCGATTTCCGCGCGAGCCTCGGCGTTGCGAGCAACATCCTGTCCGACCGGCTGAAGATGCTGGTGGATGCCGGCGTGTTCGACGTCGTGCCGGCATCCGACGGCACCGCGTATCAGGAATACGCGCTGACCAAAAAGGGCGAAGGGCTGTTTCCGGTGATCGTGATGTTGCGGCAGTGGGGCGAGGCGAACCTGTTCGCGCGCGGCGAGCCGCATTCGATACTGATTGATCGCAGCACCGGGCGCGCGGTCCGCAAGCTCGCGCTGCGGCATGACGACGGCCGGCCTTTGAAGGCGGCGGAGACGGTCGTGAGAAAAATCGGCGACGAAGCGGACGCGCCACGGCGATAAGCGTCGTGCGCGACGGCTGCACCGTCGGCTAGACTGTCGCGATCGTCGTCGACCGGAGCCGCATTGCCATGTCCCATCCGCTGGATTCCGCCGGTTATCGGCGGTTGCTCGATCTGCAGCGCCGCATCCACGACTTCTGCGAACGCGAGGGCGCGGAGGACGGGCGCGACCATGCCGATCCTGCGGAGCCGCTGTGGCAGACCGATTTCAATCATGTCACCGTCGCGCCGATGCGGGCCGGGCTGCACGTCCGGTACTTCGGCGGTGCCTGGGACGATCCGTTCGACTGGACGCTGCAATGTCTGGCAGAGCGAGACGTCGCGGATCTCGTGACCGACCTCGCGTTCAGCGGCGTGGACGAAGGGGCGAACGGCACGCGCGAATGGGATTTCGGTCCGCTGCTCGATTCGGATGCGCGCTTCCCGATGCTGCGCTCGCTGTATGTGCGGCCGACCGAGCCGGCCGACCACAACCAGTCGATGATCGTGCGCCGCGACCTGATCATGCAGGAGGGCGGCGAGATTGCCCGCTTTGCCGAGAAGGCGCCGTTTCTCACCGAGCTGACGGTGCCGAATGCACCCGACGCGCGTTTCTTCGACATACCGCTTCCACATCTCGAGCGGCTGCGCATCGGCGGCGGCGATGACACGCAGCAGTTCATCGATCGTCTTGCCGACAGCGACAACCTGTCGTCGCTCGGCTGGCTCGATTTCTCCGAATCGACCGCATTGCATTCGACGTGGAAGCGCGAGCGCGACGCCAACAGCGTGACGTCGTTCGACGCCTATGAGCGCTTGCTGACGAGCCAGGCCGGCCAGCGGCTCCACACGCTGACGCTGAGAAACACCTGCCTCGATCGGGAAGCGCTCGAAGCGCTGCAGGCACTGCATCCACGGCTGTCGTTCATGGTGATCCAGGCCGGCAGCGGCGGCTACGTGAGTCACTTCAAGGGCAACGTGTTTCCGTGGCGTCACCTGATCCAGCGCGATCCCGGCGACGCATGACCGCATCCGTTCAATCGGCCGCCGCCACTGCCTGATGCGCGGGCGATGCGCCGCGATGCGCATCGGGTCGCACCAGCGTCGCGAGCAGCGCGGCGGTGACGAGCAGCGCGACTGACACGGCCGTTTCGATCCGCAACCCGTCCACGACCTGTCCCGCGCCGCCACCGCCGGCGAGCGCACCGAACGCTGCTACGCCCATCGCGCCGCCGGCCTGTCGCGCGGTATTCAACACGGCCGACGCGATGCCGGCCCGCTCGGGCGCGACCGACGCGAGCACGGCGGTCGTCATGGCCGGCACCGCGAAGCCCATTCCCGTTGGAATCAGCAGGAACGGCACGAGCAGGGCGGCCAGCGGTGTCGACGCGTCGATGAAATGCAGCGACCCGTAGCCGAGCGCGGCGACGAGCGCGCCCGCCAGCATCGGCGCCCGCGGGCCGTGACGCGCCACGACGCGCCCGCTTGCGAGGTTCGACAGCAGGAAGCCGCCCGTCAGCGGCAGGAACGCGAGGCCGGCCTGCAACGCCGATTCGCCGCGTGCGCGCTGCAGGTACAACGCGAGCACGAACACGGTGCCGTAGTACGTGAGGTTCACGCAGATCCCGAACAGCACGGCCGCGCTGAACGTGCGATGGCGGAACAGCGACAGCGGCAGCATCGGCGTGGCCGTGCGCGCTTCCACCGCGACAAACGCGAGCGCGGCGAGTGCGGCCAGCGCGAAGCCGCCGGCGACGACCGGATGCGTGAAGCCGAGCGGACGCCATTCGATCACGGCGCCGGTCAGCGCGGTCAGCATCGCGATCGCGA
>NZ_JAAGPB010000749.1:0-3015 GCF_017104585.1 Burkholderia sp. Ac-20392 | reverse complement strand
GCGGAACGGCGCGGGCTGCTTCAGGTCGCCGATCGTGCGGCGCGAGATGCCGAACCACTGCTTGCCCTTGTCCGGCCAGATGCCGGGCGACTGCAGGTGGCCGCGCTCGTTGCCGACCCCGATCGCGACGTACGCGTACTTGCTGTTCACCGCGATCGCGCTGCCGCCGAGGTTGCCCCAGCCGTGCGTGCCGCCGGCGAAGCCGAGCATCTTCCCGTCCTGGTAGACGCTCGCCTCGGCCCCGCTCTCGTCCCACGGCGCATTCGTATACACCTTGCCTTCAGGCGTCACCGCGATCGCGCGGATGTCGATCTGCGTCCAGCTGCCGTCGCCATAGCCGAACGTATTGCCGATCCACGACGTCGTCGCGGGCAACACCGTTTCGGCCGGTGCGGCGCTCGTCAGCAGCGTCGCGCATACCGTCATGCCTACCAGAATCAGACGTCGCAATGCGCTTCTCCAGACTTGATGCAACAGCGACCGGCGCCACCGCGGGCTGCCGCCGGTGCACCCTGTCGCTAAATGGGTTTCAAACGTCGCGATGCAGGTTACAAGCAAAAATAATCACAAGAAATTTGGAAATATTTGGGGATGTTTCCGCCTGAAATATCGAACCGGAACAGAGGCAAAAAGGCGCCCGAAAACGGCAATAACGACCGCCTTTCTTTTTCCGATCCGTAGAAAATTCCGCCTTGCGCCGCCTGACGGGGGCCGTCCGGGCACCGACCTTTCACCCCGCGGTAGAAATAATCGGCATTTGAATGTTTGTCGTCAGATAAATGACGCGCGTTTTTTTGCCGATTTCTTTTCCCTAGAATCGATTTCGATTCGATATTTCATTTAATGGCATGCATTACGTTCACGTTTACGCATCGGATATGCGACACGCCCCGGCTCGCGCCGCGCGTCTCGAAGGAGCGGCGCGATGACGGGCATCTCGCGACCCGCGGACCTCACCCCGCCGCAACACGGCCGCATCGTGCAGCTCGACGGGCTGCGCGCGATCGCGGTGGGCGCCGTGTTCCTGCAGCACGCGCTGAAGGCGCCGCTCTGGATGGGCGTCGACCTGTTCTTCGTGTTGAGCGGGCTGCTGATCACCGGCATCCTGCTCGATCGCAAGGCGCGCGGGCAGTCGTACTTCAGCCACTTCTACGCACGTCGCGTGCGTCGCATCCTGCCGCCCTACGTGCTGCTGCTGGTGGTATCGACGATCCTGTTCGGCGCGAGCTGGCTGCCGCACTGGCCGTGGTTCGCGTTCTTCTCGACCAACATCGGGCTGTCGCTCGGCAGCATCGGCCATGACAGCCTGAACGTGCTGTGGTCGCTCGCGGTCGAGGAGCAGTTCTATATCTTCTGGCCGTTCGTCGTACTGTGGTGCTCGGAGCGCGCGCTGCTGTGGGTCGCCGCCGCGCTGATCGTCGCGGCCCCCGTGCTGCGCGCGATCGCGACGCCGTGGTTCGACTCGTTCTGGCCGATCTACTACCTCACGCCGTTCCGGATGGACCTGCTCGCCGCGGGCGCGCTGCTCGCGATCGTGCTGCGCCGCGACCGGCGCGCGCTCGAGCCGTTCTATCCGCTCGCGATCGTCGGCGCGCTCGTGTCGCTCGCGATCCTCGGCTGGCTGCACCTGTCGTTCCCGCGCTTTCGCGCCGCGAACACGCCGCTGTCGAACGCGGCGCTCTACAGCATCTCGCTGCTGCTGTGCACGTCGATCGTCGTGATCGCCCTGCGCGGCCGCGGCCTCGTGCAGCGCGTGCTGACGAACCCGATGCTCGTCTACGTCGGCACCGTCAGCTACACCGTGTACCTGATCCACCTCAGCGTGCTGTACGCGCTGTGGCCGCTGCACCTGAACCGCTTCGTCACGGCCGCGCTGGCGCTCGCGATCACGCTCGCGTACGCGACCTTGAGCTGGTACGGCTTCGAACGGCGCCTGACGCGCGGCCCCGCACGCCGCGCGCTGCCGGCCGCCGCCGGCACGACCGCCTGAATTTCATCATCCATCGTTTCTACCAGGACAACGTCATGAGCCAAACTCGCAAGAAGGCCATCATCACCGGGATCTCGGGGCAAGACGGCGCCTACCTGACCAAGCTGCTGCTCGACAAGGGCTACGAGGTCACCGGCACCTACCGCCGCACCAGCTCGGTGAATTTCTGGCGCATCGCCGAGCTCGGCGTCGACACGCACCCGAACCTCACGCTCGTCGAGCACGACCTGACCGACGCCGGCTCGAGCCTGCGCCTGCTCGAGCGCACGCAGCCCGACGAGCTGTACAACCTCGCCGCGCAGAGCTTCGTCGGCGTGTCGTTCGACCAGCCGGCGACGACCGCCGAAGTGACGGGCCTGGGTCCGCTGAACCTGCTCGAGGCGATCCGCGTCGTGAGCCCGAAGACGCGCTTCTACCAGGCATCGACCTCCGAGATGTTCGGCAAAGTGCAGTCGATTCCGCAGACGGAAGCGACCTCGTTCTATCCGCGCAGCCCGTACGGCGTCGCGAAGCTGTACGCGCACTGGATGACGGTGAACTACCGCGAGTCGTACGGCCTGTTCGGCAGCAGCGGCATCCTGTTCAACCACGAATCGCCGCTGCGCGGCCGCGAGTTCGTCACGCGCAAGATCACCGACACCATCGCGAAGATCAAGCTCGGCAAGGCGACCCGCCTCGAGCTCGGCAACCTCGACGCGAAGCGCGACTGGGGCTTCGCGCTCGAGTACGTCGAAGGCATGTGGCGCATGCTGCAGGCCGACGAACCCGACACCTACGTGCTCGCGACCAACCGTACCGAGACCGTGCGCGATTTCGTGCGGATGGCGTTCGCGGCGGCCGGCTACCAGATCGAATGGACCGGCAAGGGCGAGCAGGAGCGCGGCCTCGACGCATCGAACGGCAAGATCGACATCCAGGGCCCGGACGCAGTGAAGCTGCTGAACTGGATGTACACGAACCCGTGGAACAAGCTCGAAGTGGGCAAGTGCCGCTACGGGCTGATGCTCGACGAGAACGGGATGGTG
>NZ_JAAGPB010000748.1:0-268 GCF_017104585.1 Burkholderia sp. Ac-20392 | reverse complement strand
GACACACTTTACTGATCTATCAATGTATACTGGTTTGTATCTGTGATGTAGTTGGATGTCTCTAATTTGCTATGACACTGTCGTGCGTTGATCTGACGTGACTAAGATTATGCGTCGCATCTGCAGCTCAACTATAATGCTTATTCCGAATTACTGGTGACTTCGGTTTTTGTGTTTGTTATTCTTCTCCCTTTACTTCTTGAGGAAATTTAATTTAATCTATTTTTTTTTTTTTTTCAAGCAGACGACGGCATACGATATGTTAATT
>NZ_JAAGPB010000747.1:0-2754 GCF_017104585.1 Burkholderia sp. Ac-20392 | reverse complement strand
ACGCAAGGCGCGCAACAGGCGCTCGACCTGATCGCCCGCGTCGTCGTGCGGCCCGGCGATGTGGTGGCGGTCGAGGATCCTGGCTATCCGCCCGCGCGCGCCGCGTTCGCGTCGCTCGGCGCGACGGTGATCGGCGTGCCGGTCGACGCGCACGGGCTGGTGACGGAGCGGCTACCCGACGACGCGCGCCTCGTCTACGTCACGCCGTCGCATCAGTTCCCGCTCGGGATGCCGATGACGCTGGACCGGCGCGTCGCACTGCTCGAATGGGCGCAGCGCCGCCGCGCGGTGATCATCGAGGACGACTACGACGGCGAGTTCCGCTTCGAAGGCCGGCCGGTGGAATCGCTGAAGAGCCTCGACCGCACGGGCCTCGTTGCGTATGTCGGCACGTTCTCCAAGACGATCTTTCCGGAACTGCGGATCGGCTATGCGATTCCACCGCGTGCGCTGCGCGGCGCGCTGGCCAAGGCGAAGCAGATCGTCGACTGGCACACCTGCACGCTGACGCAGGCGGCGCTCGCGCGCTTCATGCTCGAAGGCGATTTCGCGCGGCACCTGAAGCGCGTGCAGACGCACTACGATGCGCGCCGCAAGATGCTGCTCGCGCATCTGCGCGGCGAACTCGCGCCGTGGTTCGACGCGATCGTGCCGACCGCCGGCATCCACCTCGCCGCCTACCTGAAACCGGGGCTCGACGAAGCGGCGCTGGTCCGCGCGGCCCGCGCGCAGGACATCGGCCTGTACGGCATCTCGGCGTTCCACGTCGGCGTGCCGGTCCGTGCGGGGCTGCTGTTCGGCTATGGCGGGATCGACGCGCTGCGCATCGATGCGGCGCTCGCGAAGCTGGCCGGCCTCTTGGGTTCGGACACCGTCAGCGGCTCGGCACTGGTTACCTGAATTTTCATAAAATTGGCCATTCAAGCAGGCCAGCATGCGTCCTAAAGTAGGTCCTGTCGCGCCACCGTGCGCCCCAACCGAAAAAGGACCTGCCATGCAACCGCGCCTGAACTTCTACGCCGCCAGCCCGAATGCGATCAAGGTGATGCGCAACGCCGAGGAATTCCTCGCGAAGAGCTCGATCGAAAAACCGCTCGCCGAACTCGTCCGCCTGCGCGCGTCGCAGATCAACGGCTGCGCGTTCTGCGTCGACATGCACACGACCGATGCGCGCAAGGGCGGTGAAACCGACCGCCGCCTGGCCACCGTCGTCACGTGGCGCGAAACGCCGTTCTTCACCGAGCGCGAACGCGCGGCGCTGGAATGGACCGAGGCGCTGACGCTGGTCGCCAGCAACCACGTGCCCGACGCCGTCTGGGAAGCCGTGAAGCCGCACTTCACCGACGAAGAGCTGTTCGACCTGTCGATGCTGATCGCGACGATCAACTCGTGGAACCGCTTCGCGATCGCGTTCCGCAAGATGCCCGAATAAGGAGACGGCGATGACTCCCGCTACGCTCCTCCGTCGCGCCACCCTGTGCGCGTGGCTCGCCGTGGCTGGCGCCGCACTGCTGCCGGCCGCCGCCCAGGCACACGACACCGGCGACAACGTGCACACGATCATGCAGCAGGCCGTGCCCGAAGCGCCCGGCAAGCTCGCCGTCGTCGCGACCGTCGACTATGCGCCCGGCCAGGCTTCCGAAGCCCACAGGCATCTCGGCTCGGTATTCGCGGTCGTGTCGAAAGGCGAAGTGCTGTCGCAGGTGAACGGCGGCCCGCTGCACCGCTACCGCGCCGGCGAAGGCTGGTACGAAGCGCCCGGCTCACGCCACCAGGTGTCGCGCAACGCGAGCGCGACCGAGCCCGCGCAGCTCATCGTGTTCGGGCTGACCGGCGAACACGTGCCGCTGACGTCGCCGATCGATCAGTAACCGCTTTTCGGGGCGCGTGCCATTGCCCAGGCATGCGCCCTCGCTTCGCGACCGGGTGCCATGCCGTCGCCCCGCTCGTCTCCCTCGCCGTTTCTCCATTAGCCGCTCCCTACATTCCATCGCAGGTTTGCGGCGCCACGCCGCGCCACGTCAAATCGCCGCCCGCCCGCGTCCCCCTTCGACGCTCGCCTGATCGCGATCAACTCCGGCGCAAACCCTTCCTTGAAATTAACTAACTCATCAATTAGCGTCGATTTCATGAACGCGAAATCCACCGTCGCCAGGCCGCGCGGGCGCCGCCCGTCGGTCGACGATTTCGACCTGCGCGACCACATGCTCGACGTCGCGATGCAGTTGTTCGCCGAGCGCGGGATCGCCGCGACGACCGTCGCGCAGATTGCCGCCGCCGCCGGCGTCACGTCGGCGATGGTTCACTACTACTTCACGAATCGCGAGCAACTGCTCGATGCAATCGTCGAGGAACGGCTCGCGCAGGTCATCGCGTTCGTATGGCGCCCGACCGAGCCGCAGATCGAAAACGACCCGTTCGCGCTCGTCGCCGAACTCGTCGACCGCTTCTTCGACGTCACGCACCGCATGCCGTGGCTGCCGTCGATCTGGCTGCGCGAAATCGTCCACGAAGGCGGGCTGCTGCGCGAGCGGATGGTCCGGCGCATTCCGCTCGAGCATGTCGGGCGCTTCGCCGAGCGCATCCGCGGCGCGCAGCAGGCCGGCACGCTGAACCCCGCGCTCGAACCCGCGTTCCTGTTCCATTCGATCATCGCGCTGGTGATGCTGCCGCTCGCGACCGCGAAGCTGTGGCAGAGCGCGCGCGGCCTGCCGCCGATCGACCGCGACGTGCTGCACCGCCATGTCCGCGCGA
>NZ_JAAGPB010000746.1:0-2854 GCF_017104585.1 Burkholderia sp. Ac-20392 | reverse complement strand
GCGCGCCTGGTCCTTCAGCGCGCGCTCGAGCGTGGGCCGCACGTCGCTTTCCTTCATCGACGCGAACACCCAGTCGGTACGGACATGGCGTGCGGCGTCCCAGTCGCTTTCGGCGACGGCGTGTTGCGTGAAGGCCAGGCAGGTGGCCAGGCAACCGATACGGAGCATCGTTCGGGCAGACATTCTCATGGTGGACTCCGCTGAAGCGCGACGTGGTCGTCGCAGGGCGGCAACGCCGCGATGCCATGGCCCTAGTGGGCCAGGACGAGGATCGTCACGAGTGCGATCGGGGCCAGCGCGACACCCAGTAGGCCGAGCGCACCATCGGCTGCAATCGTGATCGGCGACAGCGCGATCTTCGCCCCCTGGCCGAGCACCGACGGCCGCTCGATCACCTTGACGTTGTAGCCGTGATTGAACGCCTGCGGGATCGACGACGGCGTGACGTCATTCGGCTGGTAACGCTTGCCGCTGATCGTGCCGCTTTCCGTCAGCTCGAACCGCTTGTCCTTGAAACCGTCCGCAAGCGCACGCTCGCGAAGCTCGGAGCCGGGCGGGGCGTCTTCGCGCGAAAGCCGCAGCACGTAACGCCCGGAGATCTTGTCGCCGTGCGTCTCGAAATCGTCGAAATCGGTGTACAGCTTGGGCCGGTAAGACGCCGTGAGGTTGACGCCGAGGGCCGGCGGCACATCGAAAATGTAGTGGTACTGCTTGCCGATCACGACGAGCTTCTTCCCGTCCGCGCTGATCAGAAACGCCGACAGCGTTTCCCGGTATTCCGGGTCCTTCATCATGCGATTGGTGATGGGGCCGATGTTGCTGTCGGCGCAGCCGACAAGCATGCCGGACGCTGCCACGGCGGGCAGCGCGAGAAATGTTCTTCTTTTCATGTGTGCTGGTTGGATGTTGTTCGTTATTCAGCGGAACCGCTTGAATGTCGGACGCTGCGTTCGTTGAACGCGGCACCCTGACGGCCGATCATGCGGTTTCTTCGCCTGCGCATTGTAGGGCGAAAACGGCTTGCGCAGTATCCTCCGGCCAGGCGCCGCGCCCGCGTGCGGTAGACTGCACGCTCGCTTGCCCACCGCCCACTACACGACCGCCCGCGCCCGCCGACACGCCATGGATCGAATCGATGCGATGAAGGTATTCGTCGCCACGCTGGACGAGGGCAGCCTCGCGGGCGCGGGCCGGAAGCTCGGCCGATCGCCGGCGGCCGTCAGCCGCGCGATCGCGTTTCTCGAAGAACACACGGGCACCGCGCTGCTGTATCGTACGACGCGGACGATCCGGTTGAGCGAAGCCGGCGAACGCTACGCGGCCGCGTGCCGGCGCATCTTGTCCGATCTCGAGGAAGCCGACATGCTGGTCGCCGACGAACGTTCGGCGCCGCGCGGCCTGTTGACGGTCACCGCACCGGTCGCCGCGGGTGAAGACGTGCTGCGCGCGCTCCTCGACGAATTCATCGAGCGCCATCCGGCCGTGTCGATTCGCCTGCAGTTGCTCGACCGCCCCGTCAGCCTGATCGACGAAGGGATGGACGTCGCGCTGCGCATTGCGCACCTGACCGATTCGACGCTGGTCGCGATTCCGGTGGGCGCGGTGCGGCGGGTCGTCGTGGCTTCGCCCGCTTACCTGGCGAAGCATCCGGCCATCGAGACGCCGGCCGATCTCGCGCAGCACCGGATCATCTCGATGACGCACTTCGGCCTCGATTCGTGGAGCTTCCCGCCGTCCGCGCCATCGGCACTGCCGCAGGTCGTCCAGTTCTCGCCGCGCTTCATCATCAACACGATCCGCGGCGCAGTCGCATCGGCTGTCGCAGGCCACGGCGTCACGCGGCTCTTTTCCTATCACGTCGCAGAACCGGTACGGAACGGCGCGCTACGGATCGTACTGCGCGACAGCGAACACGCGCCGCTGCCGATCCACCTTGTCACGCCTTACGGACGCCTTTCAGTACCGAAGGTACGTGCCTTCGTCGATTTCGCGGCACCGCGCCTGCGCGAGCACTTCACGCAGCTGGCGGCCATTACCGATGACGATTGAACCGCAACGCGGAAGAATGGCTTTCGCATGACGGGGATTCTCTCGACAATCGGCTCAATCTAGACTTCCTTCAACCAACGGACGCGCGCGGCGCCCGTTCAGCGAATGGAGGTCAACATGCATCAAGCGCTTTCCGTCCAGCCTCGCGCCCGTGCGTTCGAACTGACGCACCGCATGGGGCCCGGCATCGGCATGGCCCGTTCCGCATGCGTGCCGTTATCGGCAATCTCCGTCACGCAGGGGCTTCCCGCACCGCTGACCGCGACGGGGAGAGCGCAATGAGCACGATCTCGCCTGCACCCACGGCGGCCCTGGCCGAACGGCCCGTGGCCAGCTACGCCGAACGCAACACGCGCTACTGGCGGCGCAATCTCGCCGTGTGCGTGTTCGGCTCGTTCACGACGCTCGTCAGCCTGAGCATGCTGCTGCCGTTCCTGCCACTGTACGTGCGACAACTCGGCGTCGATACGCAGTCGGCGGTGATCCAGTGGTCGGGCATCGCGTTCGGCGCGACGTTTCTCGGCACGGCCGTCACCGCGCCGCTGTGGGGCCGCCTCGCGGACCGCTTCGGTCGCAAGCCGATGCTCGTGCGCGCGGCGATCGGCATGGCGATCGTGATGTCGCTGATCGGCGTCGCGCACAACGTGGTCGAACTCGTCGCGCTGCGGCTGCTCGCGGGGCTCGTCGGCGGCTACGCGTCGGCGTCGACCGTGATGGTCGGCACGCAGGCGCCGCGCGAGCGCGCAGGCTGGGCGCTCGGCATCCTGTCGACCGGCGCGCTCTCGGGCAACCTGTTCGCGATCAG
>NZ_JAAGPB010000745.1:0-239 GCF_017104585.1 Burkholderia sp. Ac-20392 | reverse complement strand
AAAAAAAAAAAACCCCCCCCCCCCCCCCCCCCCTCCCTCCCCCCCCCCCCCCCCCCCCCCTCCCTCTCGATCGACACCCTCCCCGACGATCTTCCCGCCACGCATCACTCCCGCCCCACCATCTACCGTCCGCCCTCGCCTGCCCGTCCCGCCCTTTTCGGCTTTTTCCCGCCCACCTTCGACCCAGCAATCTCTCACCCTATCGCGCCGACCCGCATCGTGCGCATCACCACACTCAC
>NZ_JAAGPB010000744.1:0-3155 GCF_017104585.1 Burkholderia sp. Ac-20392 | reverse complement strand
CCGATCGTGCCGTCGAACACCGGCACGAGATCGACGTCCGCCATCCGGCGCGGGGCGCCCGGCGTGCTCACGTAAGGCGTCGCGAAGCGCGCGGCGTCGTGCGCGACGAACGCGGTGTCGGTCATCCCGAGCGGGGTCGTGACGAGTGCGGCCACCGCGTCGGCGAGCGGCCGCCCGTCGACCGCCTCGATCAGCGCGCCGACCACATCGATCGCAAGCGAATAGCCCCACGACGTGCCCGGCGCAAACTGCAGCGGCACGCCGGCGATGCGCCGCAGGTTCTCGGCGAGTGAAAGACCCGAGCGATCCATCCCGTCGGACACGCCGGCGCGCGCATACGGGCCGTCGCCGTCCGCTTCGAGGAAGCGGTAGCCGAGGCCGGCCGTATGCGATAACAGATGACGCAGCGTGATGACGGCAAGCGTGCCGTCGGGCAACGTCGGGCGGAACTCGGGCAACCAGCGCGTGACCGGTTCGTCGAGCGCGATGCGGCCTGCCGCGACCAGCCGCATCGCGGCGGCGGCCACGACCGGCTTCGTGACCGACGACAGACGGAACAGCGCGTCTTCCCGCATCGGCGTGCCGGCTTCGCGATCGGCAAGCCCGACGGCGCGCGCATAGCGCAGCTCGCCGTCCTGCGCGACCAGCACGACCGCGCCGACCATGCGCGCGTCGGCAAGCGCGCGATCGAGCGCGTCGTCGAGCGCGTCGTCGAGCCGGTGGCGCAGCGCGGCGTCCGGGTCCACGCGCACAGCGGAGACAGGCAGGGATGACATGGCGTGACCTCATACAGTGAACGAGCGCTCATCGTAGGGAGGCGACGCAGGAAGAAAAACCGGGGTAGAGTTCCGGACAATCCGGACGCTGGCGTCCGCAATCGGAAACTCGCATGGAAAACCTCGGCGGCTTCGTCGTGTTCGTTCAGGTCGCGGAAACGCGCAGTTTCGTCGCGGCCGGGCGCGCGCTCGGGCTGTCGGCATCGGCGATCGGCAAGCGCATCGCGCGGCTGGAGGCGCGCCTGAACGTGCGGCTCTTTCACCGCAGCACGCGCAGCATCACGCTGACGGCCGAAGGCACGCGCTTTCTCGAACGGTGCCGGCGCGTGCTCGCCGAGCTCGACGCCGCCGAGCAGGAACTGACGCACAGCGCCGAAGCGCCGCGCGGGCGCTTGCGCGTGAGCCTGCCGACGATCGGCACGCTGCTGCTGCCGGTGCTTGCCGATTTCATGGCCGCGTATCCGGAGATCGAGCTCGACATCGATTTCAGCGACCGGCTCGTCGACGTCGTCGACGAAGGTTTCGACGCGGTGCTGCGCACCGGCCAGCCGTCGGATTCGCGGCTGTCGTCGCGGCTGCTCGGCCACTTCCGCCAGCACCTCGTCGCGTCACCCGCCTATCTCGACCGGCACGGCACGCCGCGCACGCCGGCCGATCTCGCGCAGCACCGCTGCCTGCACTACCGTTTCCCGACCAGCGGCAAGCTCGAAACCTGGCCGCTGCGCGTGCCGCGCGCGGGCACGCTGCCCGAGGTGCCGGTCGCGATGGTCAGCAACAGCGCGGAGGCACGCCTGTGCTTCGCGCTGCGCGGGCTCGGCATCGCGTGCCTGCCCATCTTCTTCGTGCGCGATGCGCTCGAAGACGGCACGCTGCGCGCGGTGCTCGACGAACACGTCGCGAGCTGCACGCCGATCTACGTGCTGTGGCCGTCAGGCCGCCATCCGACGCCGAAGCTGCGCGCGTTCGTCGATTACATGGCCGCGCACCTGCCGGTGTGAGCGCGGCCGGCCGTCATGCGGCCTTCGCCTGCACGCTCAGCCGGCGGAACGCCTGCCCGTGCTCGTCGAACAAGTGGCAGTGCTCGGCTTGAGCGTGCACGTACAGCGCCTCGCCGGTGCGGTACGTATCGAGCGGCGGAATCCGCGCGATCAGCCCGTCCGGCGCGACGGCCGACTCCGCATACAGGTACGCGGAATCGCCGAGCGACTCGACGGCCATCGTCTTCGCGGCCACGCCGGTCGCCGCCGCTTCGACTTTCAGGTGCTCGGGCCGCACGCCGACCGTCACCGCCGCACCACGCTGCAGCCCCGTCGCTTCGACTGCGACGCGCTGCGTCTCGCCGCTGTCGAAGCGCACGAGCACGCCGCCCGCATCGACCGATTCGACGACGCCCTTCAGGAAGTTCATCTTCGGCGAGCCGATGAAGCCCGCGACGAACTGGTTCGCCGGCGCGTGATACAACTCGTTCGGCGTACCGACCTGCTGCACCGCGCCGCCCGACAGCACGACGATCTTGTCCGCGAGCGTCATCGCCTCGACCTGGTCGTGCGTCACGTAGATCATCGTCGTCTTCAGCTCGTCGTGCAGCCGCGCGAACTCCAGCCGCATCTTCACGCGCAGCGCCGCATCGAGGTTCGACAGCGGCTCGTCGAACAGGAACACCTTCGGCTTGCGCGTGATCGCGCGGCCGATCGCAACGCGCTGCCGCTGGCCGCCCGACAGCTGCTTCGGCTTGCGGTCGAGCAGATGGTCGATGTGCAGGATCTTCGCGGCCTGCTTCACGGCCTGGTCGATCTCCGGCTTCTTCGCGCCCGCGAGCTTCAGGCCGAACGCCATGTTGTCGTACAGCGTCATGTGCGGGTACAGCGCATACGACTGGAACACCATCGCGATGCCGCGCTTCGCGCTCGGCACGTCGTTGACCTTCGCGCCATCGATCAGCAGGTCGCCGCTCGAAATATCCTCGAGGCCGGCGATCATCCGCATCAGCGTGGATTTGCCGCAGCCGCTCGGGCCGACGAACACGACGAATTCGCCGTCGGCGATGTCGAGGTTCACGTTGCGCAGCACTTCGGTGTCGTCGTAGCGCTTCGCGATGTTGCGCAGGAGCACGCTTGCCATGATCTGTCTCCGTTCGTTCGTGATGCGCCGCGTCGAACGCGGCGCCTTGGCGTTGCCAGTGATTGTCAGTTCGGCAGTACCGCGCCGGTCGCCTGCCAGCGCGCGACGTAGCCGGGCAGCTCGTGCATGTCGTCGAAGACGTGACGCGCGCCGATCCCGCGCAGTGCGTCGATCTGCGCGGCCGACGCGTGCCCGCCGCCGACGAAGCCGAGCACGGTCATGCCGGCCGCGGCGGCCGCGGTGATGCCGGTCGCGCTA
>NZ_JAAGPB010000743.1:0-3001 GCF_017104585.1 Burkholderia sp. Ac-20392 | reverse complement strand
GAGCCGCGCGGCGAGATCCGGCAGCGCGCGCAGCGGCGTGCGCGCGTTGCCGACGAGCGGCCAGTGCGACAGCCACGCGCCGCTTTCGTCGGCCGAGGCGATGTTCATCACGCGGCGCAGCGCGTGGGGATAGGCGGCGCGCGATGCGCGGGGGTTGGCGATCAGCATGGCGGGCAGCACTCCGTGAGTCGGTTCGGGTCAGGCGCGCACGGGTTGCACGCGCCGCCGGTTCGAAAAATAATATTGCGCATGCCGGTCAATAAAATCGCCAATTCGGCGGCCGCCACGCAAAAATTTCTCATTCTTTCGAGGCTTCACGCACCATCATGACCACCCCACTCGATGCGTTCGATCGCAAGCTGCTGAAGGAAATCCAGCGCGACGCGCAAACGCCGCAAAGCGAGCTCGGCGCGCGCGTCAACCTGTCGACCGCGGCCGTGAACCGGCGCCTGAAACGTCTCGCGGACGACGGCGTGATCGAGCGTTACACGGCGGTCATCGCGCCGGACAAGGTCGATCATCCGCTGACGATCGTCGTCAACGTCGAAGTCGAAAGCGAGCAGATCGACCAGCTCGACGCGATGAAACGCACCTTCGAGCGCTGCCCGCAGATCCAGCAGTGCTACTACGTGACGGGGGAATGGGATTTCGTGCTGATCCTCGCCGTACGCAACATGGATCAGTACAACGCGCTCACGCGCGAGCTGTTCTTCGCGAACAACAACGTGAAGCGCTTCAAGACGCTGGTGAGCATGAGCCGCGTGAAGGTCGGGCTCGAGGTGCCGGTCGAACCGGGCGAGTGAGTGAGCGTTTGCACACATGAGGCGACCGGCACGCGAATCCATGCGCCGGCCGCCTCCCATCGACGGCTACGTCAGCGACAACTGAAGCTCGCCGCCGAATTCACGTCGCCCGACCCGTTGTAACGCGCCACCTGCGGATACGGGCACAGCGGCCGCGTGCGCCCCGCGCCCCACGATGCGGGCACGTCCGCATTCGGCACCGCGTTCGTCGCGTCGCGCGCGGTGGCCACCACCGCACCGGGCGCCTGCCCCTGCTCGACCCACGCGACGAGCGGCGTCAGCAGGTCGAACTGGTCGGCCGCCGGCCCGCCCGAGCAGTGGTTCATCCCCGGCACCGGATAGAAGCGCGCGAAATCCGACGCATCGCCGCCGTTCGCCTGTGCGACCCGCGCATACCAGTCACGCGTGTCGTCGAACGAAAACACCGGGTCGCCCGTGCCGTGATAGACCAGCAGCTTCGCACCGCGCGCCTTCAGCGCGAACAGGTTGGTCTCGTCGGGCGGCGTCATGAACGACCACGCGGATTGCGTGTACACGCCACTAGTCGCGAAGATCGCCGGCGCGTCGTTGTCCATGTCGAAGCCGAGCGCGAAACCGGGCAGGTTCGCGAGCGTCGCGGCGGTTTTCGGCGGCGTCATGAACGTGAACGCCATCGCGGCCGGGTCGAGCGTGATCGAATTCGACTGCTTCCACGCGGCCCAGCCGCTGCCGGCAATGCCCGGATCGTACGGAAAGCCCGCGTAGAGCGCCGTGCCCGCGCTGTTGCGTGCGCCCGTGAACACGTTCTCGAGCGCGGTCTTTTGCGCGGTCGTCAGGCACGCACCCGTGCGCGCGCCGTTCGCACAGGTCGGGAGGTCCGCATCGACGCTGAAGTGCGCCTGGCACGCGGCGACGTCCTGCACCATCCCGTCGGCCGCGCCGTCGAGGGCATCGCATTTCTCGACGATCTTCGCGCCGACGAACTGCCGCTCCGCATCGGTGAAGCCGCTGCGGATATCCGGCAGCCCGTTCGACCCGGTCGCCGATGCGATCTTCGCGAACTGCTGCGCGCCGTACATCTCGCCGATCGCCGCCTTCGGCAGATGAAAGCCCGGATCGCCCGCGATGATGCCGTCGTAGTCGGCCGGGTTGCGCACCGCCGTGACCATCGCGTGACGGCCGCCGTTCGAGCAGCCGTCGAAATAGCTGCGGTCGGGCGCCTTGCCGTACGCGAGCCGGATCACCTGTTTCGCCATCGGCGTGAGCGCATCGACCGCGCCGTAGCCGTAGTCGATGCGCGCCTGCGGATCGATGCCGAACAGCGGATTCTGCGCGGCGCTGTGCCCGGAATCCGAGCTGATCACCGCGAAGCCCTGGTTCAGCGCGTCGGTCAGCGGCCCGCCGCCGCCGATCTCGCCGGTTGCGGTCACGACGTTGCCGTCGAGCCCGCCGTTCGCCTGGTAGAAGAAGCGGCCGTTCCACGCCTTCGGCAAGCGCATTTCGAAACCGATCGCATAGGTCTTGCCGTCGACCGTGCTCACGCGCTCGTTCATCTTCCCTTCGATCACGCAGTGCTCGGCGATCGGCTTGCCGGCCACCGTGAGTGTGCCGGCGGCCGCAGTCGTCACCGACGTGAACGACGTGTTCGCATACGCGAGCTTCGCGGCGAGCGCATCGCAGGTCTGCGCCATCGCGGCCGGTGTCGCGGCGCTCAGGTGGAGCGGTGCGGAATTCACCGAATCGTCGCCGCCGCAACCGGCAAGTATCGCGGCGGCGATCGGTGCAATGCAGAGGAATGCAGATTGTCTGTTCAAGATGACTCCCGTTCGTCAGGCCGCTGGCTCAGAACATGTGCTTGATGCCGACCATCGCGCCGAGTTGCCCCATCCCTTCGCCGGGCGTCGTGCCCGCACCGCCGCCACTGACTGCGTAGCGTGCGTGCGCGCTGTTCCACAGATACGAGCTTTGCGCATAGACCGACGTGCGCTTCGTCAGCAGATAGGTCGCGCGCAGCGTCGCCATCGTCGCGCGTGTGTCGTGTGCGGTGTTGACGATCCGGTAGCCTTCGCCGTCGACGACGAAATCCGGCTTGACCGCATACGACGCCCCGACGAAGAACAGATCGGAATGCGCGCCGGCCGCGGCCGGCGAACCGGTCGACACGCGTCGCCCGATCCAGCCCGCGCCGATCCGCGCGCCCGCCGCCTGCGCATACGCGG
>NZ_JAAGPB010000742.1:0-2990 GCF_017104585.1 Burkholderia sp. Ac-20392 | reverse complement strand
TTTGTGCTCATGCGACTGCAGCGCTGTGACGTATTGCGTTGCTTGCTGTTGCTTGGTGTTGTTTGTTGGAGGTGTGATCGGGCGTGCTTGGTTGGTGGCGACTTGTGCCGGGTGGTACGTGGTGGGGGTTCACGGCGGGGTGCTGTGCGCTGGGGGCTGGCGGCTCGGGGCTCGGGTGCTCGGGGCTCGGGTGCTCGGGTGCTCGGGTGCTCGGGTGCTCGGGTGCTCGGGTGCTCGGGTGCTCGGGTGCTCGGGTGCTCGGGTGCTCGGGTGCTCGGGTGCTTGCGGCTTGCGGCTTGCGGCTTGCGGCTTGCCAGCTTGCCGGCGGCTCGATGGTGCGACGGAATGAAGGTGGGGCCTTGCGTCGGTGTTGTGTCGGCAACCCGCCGTCGTTCGTCACAACGGACATCCTGTAACCGGCCAGCCATTGCGGCGGCCCGGCTGTCGAAGGCAGTTCAGCCGCCTTCGACAGCACTGAAAATCCCGATGCGTTCGCCGTGTGACACGTTCGGCCCGAACACCACGCCGGATTCACACCATCCGGGGCATGGCCGATACACCACAAGCACCACTAGCGCCGCTTGTCGCCACGCATACGCGACGCATCGCGACAAACCGACCGTGCATGCAACCACCGCGCACCGCAAACCTCGGACGGCACCCCGCACGCACGATTACGCCGCGATCCGCCGACGGAAATGCTCGGTCCCGGCCACGATCTTGTCGAGCACCGCATCGAGCGCCCAGAACCGTTCACGCACGTCGTAGTCGATCGCACGGCAACGGATCGACGCGAACGTGCCGATTCGCTGGTGATAGAGCTTCGCGAGCGCCGGGTACCCCAGCGCCTCCGACACCGCCGAAACGACCAGGAACGTCGAGAGCTCGTCGGCCAGCGCGGGATTCGACGCCCCTTGCGTACGCAACCACCGGTACAGATCCGGATGGAAGTTGGTGAACACGCCGTTGAAGCCGGCGGAACCCGCCTTCATCGCGTCCCACGCAATCGCGGCGTTCGCGTTGAGGATCTTCAGCGGCGAACCTTCGGCGAGCGCGACCCGCCGCTTCACCGTCTCCAGGTCGCAGCTCACGTCCTTGAGCATCACGAAGCGGCCCGTGTCGATGCACGCGCGCAGTTCGTCATCCGACAGCAGCCGCCGGTAAGGGGCCGGACACTCGTACAGCCCGAGCGGCAGATCCGACGGCAAGCGCGCGAGCAGCCGGTGCAGATGGTCGAGCAACGCGGCACTGCCCTTGCGCTGCGGATCGAGGCGATTGGTCACGAGCACGACGCCCTGTGCGCCCGATTCGGCCGCCGCGCACAGCTCCGCGACCTGCGCGTCGAGATCGTCGCTGATGTGCCCGGACGCGACGACCGGCACGCGCCCGGCCACCCGCTCGACCACGAAGCGCGCGAGTTCCGCGCGTTCGGCCAGGCTCAGGAACTGCATCTCGCTCGACTGCGCGACCGCGAACAACGCATCGGCGCCGTGCGCCAGATACCACTCGATCAGCCGCTCGAGCCCGGCGTAGTCGATCGCGCCGGCATCGTCGAACGGCGTCAGCATCACCGGGACGATGCCCTCGATGGTCACGTTCGATTGCTGCGGGTGTTGCATGTGTTTCTCCTTGCTTCAGTGAATGCGTGGCGCATGCGGCATGCTCAGGCCGGCAACGGCCCGGGCGCGGCGTTCGCGGCCTGTTCGGGAATCGGCTTGCGCACCAGCAGCAGGTACGCCATCGCGCCCGCAAACGCGATCGCCGCGGCCGTCAGCAGCGCCGGCACGAACGACCACTTCTGCGCAATGACGCCCGTCAGGATCGGCGCGAGCGCGCCGCCGATGAAACCGCCGAAATTCTGGATCGCCCCGAGCGACGCGATGCGGCTCGGCGGCGCGGCCGCCGTCGCGAGCGCCCACGAACAGGCCGACGCCGCGTTGGCGAGAAAGATCACGACCGAAATGCACGCGAGCGCCACCGTGTTGCTCTGCACGAGCGCGGCGGGAATCGTGAATGCGACCATCCCGAGCATCGCGACCACCACCGCATTGCGCCGGCTCACGACCGGCGAACGGCTGCGGCGCGTGACCAGGTCCGACAGCCAGCCGGCCAGCAGCGAACCGACGAATCCGCACAGGAACGGCACCGACGCGGCAAAGCCGGTACGGATCAGGCTCATGTGCCGTTCCATCGTCAGGTAGCCCGGCAGCCAGGTCAGGTACACCCAGTTCAGGTACACGGATCCGAAGAAGCCGATCAGCATCCCCCAGGTCGTGCCGTGCGAAAACAGGCCGCGCCATTCCGCGAACGTCAGTTTCGGCGCCGCGACCGCGCTTTGCGCATCGGCGTCGAGATAATTGCGCTCGGTGGCAGTCAGTTGCGCGCGCACCGGATCGCGATACAGCGCGAACCAGACGACGGCGACGACCAGACCGAGTGCGCCCGTCGCGATGAACGCCCAGCGCCAGTCGAACGACGCAACGAGGATCGACAGCAGCAGCGGTGCGAGCGCGGTGCCGAGCGGCGACGCGGCGTTGAAAATGCCGGTCGGCGTGCCGCGCGCGCGCAGCGGAAACCAGTTGCTCACCACCCGCGCGGCCGACGGGAACTGCGGCGCCTCGCCGATGCCGAGCACGATGCGCGCGACGATGAACCAGCCGAACGTCGACACGATGCCGCCCGCCGCCTGCGCGAACGACCAGACGATCAGGCCGATCCCGAGCAGCCGGCGCGGGCCGATGCGGTCGACCAGCCCGCCGACCGGGAACTGGCACAGCGCATAGCTCCACGAGAAGGCCGACAGCAGCAGCCCCATCTGCGCGAGCGACAGGCCGAGGTCGCCGCGGATCGCCGAGCTTGCGACGGCCAGCGTGCCGCGATCGAGGTAGTTGACGATGCCGCTCGCCATCAACAGCGCGAGCGCGATGCGTTGCCCGCGCCGGATACGCGGCGGTGCGGGCGGAACGGTCGGGGTTTCGTTCATTGCGGTA
>NZ_JAAGPB010000741.1:0-233 GCF_017104585.1 Burkholderia sp. Ac-20392 | reverse complement strand
AAAAAAAAAAAAATTGGAAAACGATCTTGTCTTCTCTATGAAATTAAACTCTATCATCAACTATAAACATACACAACTGTCCACCCGTCTAGCGCACACTCGACGCCCGTGCAGACACTTCCTCCTCAGCTTCACTACTGACTACACATGACACGTACACTTTATCTCGCTTACTGAACCACTATTCGTCTCAGATCTACTAGACACTCTCGACTGATACGCATCATCCACAT
>NZ_JAAGPB010000740.1:0-3092 GCF_017104585.1 Burkholderia sp. Ac-20392 | reverse complement strand
TCGCCGAATCGCTTGCCGCGCGGATGCCGTTCGATGCCACGCTGCGCGCGGGCGCGACCTGCGTGACGCCGGGCGTCGTGCTCGTGCGTGCGCTGTCGACGTCGATGGAAGCGCTGCAGCGCCATTTCACCGACTGCTGGCTGCATCTGCGGCCGATCGTGCACGGCGTCGACGCACGACCGCTGCGCCTCTGGCAAACCTGAGCGCGGTCGCGCCACGCACCGTTTCGGCGCAGCGTCGCAACCGGCGCTGCACGTTGCCCATGCATCGCGCACCACGAGCGCGCATCGCACTGCGTTCCATGGACATGGCACGCGCCTTGCTCCTTACATAACCGATACACGACGCACGCAAAACAGCGCGGTGCTACGATGGCCCGCGCGTTCGCACCGTTGCGCGCGCACCGATAAAAATTACGTTTTCCTGAACGTTTGCCTTCATGAAACTGACTCCCCGAGAGAAGGACAAGCTGCTGATCTTCACGGCGGCGCTGCTGGCCGAGCGCCGTCGCGCACGCGGCCTGAAGCTCAACTATCCGGAGGCGGTCGCCTTCATCACCGCCGCGCTGATGGAAGCCGCGCGCGACGGCAAGACGGTCGCCGAGGTGATGCATTACGGCACGACGCTGCTCACGCGCGACGACGTGATGGACGGCGTGCCGGAGATGATTCCCGACATCCAGGTCGAGGCGACCTTCCCCGACGGCACGAAGCTCGTGACCGTCCATCACCCGATTCCGTGAGGCCCCGCATGATCCCCGGCGAAATCCTCACCGACGACGGCGAACACGAACTGAACGCGGGCCGCGCGACGCTGACGCTCGTCGTCGCGAACACCGGCGACCGCCCGGTGCAGGTCGGCTCGCACTACCACTTCTTCGAAGTCAACGACGCGCTGGCGTTCGATCGCGCGGCCGCGCGCGGCTTTCGCCTGAACATCGCGGCCGGCACCGCCGTGCGCTTCGAGCCGGGCCAGACGCGCACCGTCGAGCTGGTCGCGCTCGCGGGCGATCGCGCCGTCTACGGTTTTCAGGGCAAGGTGATGGGGCCGCTGTAAGCCGCGCCCCGCTCTTCAGGAACAGCACCATGACACTACGCTTGAGCCGCCGCGCGTACGCGGAAATGTTCGGGCCGACGACGGGCGACCGCGTCCGGCTCGCCGATACCGAGCTGCTGATCGAGATCGAACGCGACTTCACGACCTACGGCGAGGAAGTGAAATTCGGCGGCGGGAAAGTGATCCGCGACGGCATGGGCCAGTCGCAGCGCGTGGCCGCCGACGTGCCCGACACGATCATCACGAACGCGGTGATCCTCGATCACTGGGGCATCGTGAAAGCCGACATCGCGATCAAGCACGGCCGCATCGCCGCGATCGGCAAGGCCGGCAATCCGGACATCCAGCCGGGCGTGACGATCGCAATCGGCGCCGCGACCGAAGTGATCGCCGGCGAAGGGCTGATCGTGACGGCCGGCGGCATCGACACGCACATCCACTTCATCAGCCCGCAGCAGATCGACGAGGCGCTCGCCTCGGGCGTCACGACGATGCTCGGCGGCGGCACGGGGCCGGCCACCGGCACCAACGCGACGACCTGCACGCCGGGCCCGTGGCACATGGAGCGGATGCTGCAGGCCGCCGACGGCTGGCCGATCAACCTCGGCTTTCTCGGCAAGGGCAACGTGAGCCTGCCGCAGCCACTCGTCGAGCAGATCGCGGCCGGCGCGATCGGGCTGAAGCTGCACGAGGACTGGGGCACGACGCCCGCCGCGATCGACAACTGTCTTTCCGTCGCCGACGACACCGATACACAGGTCGCGATCCACACCGACACGCTGAACGAAGGCGGCTTCGTCGAATCGACGGTCGCCGCGTTCAAGGGCCGCACGATCCACACGTACCACACCGAAGGCGCGGGCGGCGGCCATGCACCCGACATCCTGAAGGTGTGCGGCGAGTCGAACGTGCTGCCGTCGTCGACCAACCCGACGCGCCCGTACACGATCAACACGCTCGACGAGCATCTCGACATGCTGATGGTGTGCCATCACCTCGATCCGTCGATCGCCGAGGATCTCGCGTTCGCCGAATCGCGGATCCGCCGCGAGACGATCGCGGCCGAGGACATCCTGCACGATCTCGGCGCGCTGTCGATGCTGTCGTCCGATTCGCAGGCGATGGGCCGCGTCGGCGAGGTGATCATCCGCACCTGGCAGACCGCGCACAAGATGAAGGTGCAACGCGGCGCGCTGCAGGAAGACAGCACGCGCAACGACAACTTCCGTGCGAAGCGCTACGTCGCGAAGTACACGATCAACCCGGCGCTCACGCACGGCATTGCGCACGAAGTCGGCTCGATCGAGCCCGGCAAGTGGGCCGACCTCGTGCTGTGGGAGCCGGCGTTCTTCGGGATCAAGCCGTCGATGATCCTGAAGGGCGGGATGATCGCGATGGCGCAGATGGGCGACCCGAACGCGTCGATTCCCACGCCGCAGCCGGTTCACTATCGCGAGATGTTCGCCACCCGCGGCGGTGCGCTCGCGCGCACGTCGCTGACCTTCGTGTCGCAGATGGCCGCCGATGCGGGCATCGCGGAGCGCTACGGCCTCGCGAAGCGGATCGTGCCGGTGCGCAACTGCCGCAACGTGACGAAGGCCGACATGATCCACAACGCGTGGCGCCCTTCGATCAGCGTCGACCCCGAAACCTACGACGTGATCGCCGACGGCCAGTTGCTCACCTGCGAGCCGGCCACGGTGCTACCGATGGCGCAGCGCTATTTCCTGTTCTGATCCGATTGCCGGCTTTCGATTCATGCGCACTCTCGACAAACGCATTGCCCCGAACGTGAATCTCGCCGCGTCGCTCGTCGCGCGCGCGCCGACGCTCACGCTCGCCTACGACGCCCGCTGCAAGAGCCGCCTCGCGGCGACGCTCGACACCGGCGAGGACGTCGCGGTCCTGCTGCCGCGCGGCCCGATCCTGCGCGACGGCGACGGGCTAGATCGGAAGAGCGGCGTGTGGGGCAAGCGGGTAGTTCTCGGTGTACATTCTCGGGGTGTCCGCCTCAGCAGAATAACAAGCCGTGTCAA
>NZ_JAAGPB010000739.1:0-3318 GCF_017104585.1 Burkholderia sp. Ac-20392 | reverse complement strand
GGCCGCTGTCGCCGCGCGGCCGCGAACCGCTGCGGCATCTCGACGCGATACCGCCGCATCAGTTCTGGCTCGTGCGCTGCCTCGACGCGCATCCCGGCAACGCGCGCGCGCAGATCGTCGCCGCGCGCGGGCCGTTCACGCTCGACGGCGAGCGCGCGCTGTTCGCGCTGATGGGCATCGACGTCGTCGTCAGCAAGAACAGCGGTGGCGCGGCCACCGAAGCCAAGCTCGACGTCGCGCGCGAACGCCGGCTGCCGGTCGTGATGCTGCGCCGCCCGCCGCTGCCCGACGCCGATCGTGCGTTCGATTCAGCCGCGGCGCTCATCGACGCGCTCGATCCGGCCGCACGCGCGTGACGCCACGCGGCGGATCATTCAATGAATTGACGGAGATTTTTCGATGACGGTGTATTTCATCGGCGCGGGCCCCGGCGACCCGGAGCTGATCACGGTGAAGGGCCAGCGCCTCGTGCGCACGTGCCCGGTGATCCTGTATGCGGGTTCGCTGGTGCCTGCCGCCGTGCTCGACGGCCATCGCGCGGAACAGGTCGTCAATACGGCCGAGCTCGACCTCGACGAAATCGTCGCGCTGCTCGCCGGCGCTCACGCGAAAGGGCAGGACGTCGCGCGCGTGCATTCGGGCGACCCGTCGCTGTACGGCGCGATCGGCGAGCAGATTCGCCGATTGAAAGCGCTCGGGATTCCATACGAAATCGTGCCCGGCGTAACGGCCACGGCTGCATGTGCGGCGACGCTCGGCGTCGAGCTGACGCTGCCCGGCGTCGCGCAGACGGTGATCCTCACGCGCTTCGCGGGCAAGACGACGATGCCGGAAGGCGAAGCGCTCGGCTCGCTCGCCGCGCACCGCGCGACGCTCGCAATCCATCTCGGCGTGCGCCATCTCGCCCGCATCGTCGACGAAGTGCTGCCGCATTACGGCGCCGATTGCCCGGTCGCGGTGATCTATCGCGCGAGCTGGCCCGATGAGGCACGCGTGACCGGCACGCTCGCCGACATCGTCGGCAAGGTGCAGGGCACGCAGATCGAGCGCACCGCGCTGATCCTGATCGGGCGCGTGCTCGACGCCGAAGGGTTTGCGGATTCGACGCTGTACGCGAGCGCGGACTGATCACGCACGGGCCGGCCCGGGTTCGGAACGGCGTTCGCGCAGGTGCGTGTAAAGTGCCGCACCGATCGTGATTGCGCCGCCGACGAAGTAGATCGGCGACGCCGATTCGCCGAGGATCAGGATCGACGCGGCGATGCCGACGACGGGGATCAGGTTGAGCACAACCACGCTCCAGTACGATGCGTTGTCGCGCGCACCGCGGAAATAGAACAGGAAAGCCAGCGTGAACTGCAGCACGCCGATTGCCAGCGCGGGCCACACGGCAGGCCACGCCGGCAACCGGTGGGGCCCGCTGCCGCCCGCGTCGATGCCGAGCAACACGAGTGCCAGCAGCAGCGAGCCGGCCTGCTGGATCAGCAGCATCGCCGTTGCGGACGGCAGCGTCACGGCCTGCGTCGACAACGACACGTACAGCGCGGCCACCATCACGCCGGCGAACACGAACGCATCGCCGCGCAGCGACGCGTGCCCGTCCGCCGATGCATCGCCGAGCGTGATGACGACGACGCCCATCAGCGCGACAACGCCCGCAACCAGCAGCCGTCCGTCGACCCTGAACCGGAACAGCACGATGTTGAACGCGAGAATGCCGAGCGGTTCGAGCGCGAAGATCACCGCCGTGTGCAGGGCGGACGTCGATTGCATGCCGACGAACCCGAGGTAGTACGCGCCGCACGGTTCGAGCATGCCGATCAGCGCGACGATGGCGACCTGCGCCGGGGCGATGCCTTGCAGGTTCACGCGCTGGACGGTGGCGAGACACGCGAGCACCGCGACGCTGGCGGCGATCTGCAACACGATGAGCCACGCGGGCGACAGGGCAGGCAGCACCATCTTGCTGAACGGAATGGCGACGCCCCAGCACAGCGTCGCCATGATCAGGTATCCGGTCTTGCGCGCGTTGTCGTTCATGCGTGGACTCCACTCGGCCTGTCGACCCGTAGAATGCGGGCGTGCGGCCGCCCGGATCGAGCGGGCCGCGCCGCGGCTGACATCGGTGAAACGGTGGTTTAAATTATATGCGTGACGCACACATATGCTAGGAGCGCCTACGTGAAAAAGCAACGCCTGAACAATTTGCTGGGCGCACTCGCGCTCGGGCTGAACGACCGGGTAGAGGACGCCATCGCCCGCGACATGGGGCTGCACGGATCGAGCGTGGATGCGCTGGTGCTGCTGTCGCAATCGCATGCGCTGACGATCGACGCGCTGGCGCGGCAATTGATGCTCGTGCATTCGTCCGCGGTGCGGCTCGCCGAGCGGATGGCCCAGGAAGGGCTCGCCGCGCGTGAGCCCGGCGACGACAAGCGCACCGTCGTGCTGACGCTGACCGAGGCCGGGCACGATGCGGTGCAGCAGGTGCTTGCCGTGCGCGCTGCGGCGATCGCGGACCTCACGCGCACGTTGACGCCCGAGCAATGCGCGCAGCTCATGCCGATCTGCGAGCAACTGGTCGGCGCGCTGGCCGACGACATGCAGAACGCGATCCGCGTGTGCCGGCAGTGCGACGAAGATGCGTGCGACTTGAGGCGCTGCCCGTCCGAGCGTGCGTATCGGCGGTTCGAGGCGGAGCAGGAAACGGGCGGCTGACGCCGGCGCGGTTCACCGGCACGCCGGCATGCCGCGCTCGGTCAGTCGGATCCCGAACACCGCCTTGTCCGATCGCGGCGGGGCAATTCGTGCGGGAAACGCGCTACGCACGCGCCGCGTGCAGCACCCGCTTCGGCGCAAACCCTGCCGCCAGTGCGAACAGCGCGACACACAGGCAGGCCATCGCGATCCATGCGGGCGTCAGGTCCGCGAGGTGCTGGCGCACGATGCCTGCGGCGAATGGAAACAGCCCGGCGATCAGGTAGCCGATGCCCTGGACGAACCCCGTCAGCGACGCGGCATCGGCCGGTGTCGCGGCATGGTCAACGGTGACGATCAGCGACAGCGGAAACAGCGCGCCGATCCCCGCGCCCATCAACAGCGCCGCCGGCAACGCGAGCGCTTCCGGTGCGGCCAGCATCACCAGCAAGCCGACGAACAGCGACGCGATCGCCGCATGCAGCGCGGGCCGGCGATCGGGCAGGCGGTCGATCGTCGCCGAGATCGTCAGCCCCGCGACGACTTCCGCGAGCGTCACGCCGCCGAGCAGGCTGCCGGCGCCCGTCGGCGACCAGCCGAGCCGCATGTAGTACGGCGGCA
>NZ_JAAGPB010000071.1:0-26474 GCF_017104585.1 Burkholderia sp. Ac-20392 | reverse complement strand
TCCCATCCCGAACAGGACCGTGAAACGACTCTACGCCGATGATAGTGCGGATTCCCGTGTGAAAGTAGGTAATCGTCAGGCTCCCTAAGCCGAGAACCCCCGCCCGAAAGGCGGGGGTTTTTGCATTTGAGCGGCGGAAATGCGTGGGGAATCGGGATGGGCGGCCTGGCTGGAGCTTCCACATCACCTCTCCCAAGTACAACCACTCGCGGCTCCCGGTCCGCTAATTGGTCAGCATCATTCGCGATCCATTGGCCTATTGATCGTATCTCCGATCAAAACTGCAATTCCTCTCTCTCTCTCGAATCAGTTGGCGCCGTCGTGCGCAATCGGCTTTCCATAGTCGACAACGAATGTCGGGTTGGCCATGCAAGTCCCCCCGCAGACGACGCACGGAACGACTGAAACGCTCCTGATTCCTCCCATCGCGTTTCGGCCAAATACCTCAGAACCTGTACGAAATGAACGCTTTATTTGGCGTGTCCACGTAAAATTTGCGAATCCCCATCTCTGCACTTAAAACGATGAACGCCGCCATTCAGGTAGCCCGGGCCGTTTGCCCGCACGATTGTCCGGACACGTGCGCAATGCGTGTGACTGTCGAAAACGGCAAGGCGATCAAGGTCACGGGCGATCCAGATCATCCGCCGACACAAGGCGTGTTGTGCACGAAAGTCAGCCGATACGCCGATCGCGTTCATCACCCCGACCGCCTCAACGTCCCGCTCAAGCGCGTCGGTGCCAAAGGAGAGGGGCATTTCGTACCGATCAGTTGGGACGAGGCGTTCGATGAGATCGGCCGTCGTCTCGGTGAAATCGCGGAGCGTGCACCGGAAGCGATCGTGCCGTACAGCTATGCGGGAACGATGGGGCTCGTGCAGGGGGAGGGCATTGCCCAGCGGTTCTTCCACAAGCTCGGTGCCTCGCGGCTCGAGCGCACGATCTGCGCGGCGGCCGGTGCAGCAGGGCTGCGTTACACCTACGGCGGCAGTCTCGGCATGCACCTCGAGCATTTCGAGGAAAGCGAGCTGATTCTGATTTGGGGCGCAAACCCGATCGCGTCGAGCCTGCACTTCTGGACGCGTGCGCAGGAAGCGAAGCGCCGCGGCGCACGCCTTGTCGCCATCGATCCGTATCGTTCGCTGACAGCGGAGAAGTGTCATCAGCACATCGCGTTGAAACCCGGCACCGACGGCGCGTTCGCACTCGGCATGATGCACGTGCTGATTACCGAAAGCCTGCTCGATCACGACTACATCGCCAGCCATACGCTAGGCTTCGACGCGCTCAAGGAGCGTGCGATGTCCTATCCGCCGGAACGCGTTGCGCAGATCTGCGGTATCGACGTGTCGGAACTGGTCGATCTTGCGCGTCGTTACGGTGCTACCCGCAAGGCATCGATCCGCCTCAACTACGGCATGCAGCGTGTCCGCGGCGGTGGCAACGCCGTACGCGCGATCGCAAGCCTGCCGGCGCTGACGGGCGCCTGGCGGGATCGGGCCGGCGGCCTATTGCTGTCGTCGTCGGAATCCGCGCCAGTCAACCAGGCCGCGCTGCTGCGTCCGGATTTGATGCCGGGCTGGCCGCACAAGCTGCCGCGCATCATCAACATGAACGCGATCGGCGACGCGCTGTTGCACCAAGGCGATGCAACCTTCGGGCCGAAGGTCGAAGCGATCATCGTGTACAACTCGAACCCGGTGGCGGTCGCGCCGGACTCTTCGAAGGTCGCGGCAGGGTTCGCGCGTGACGATCTGTTCACGGTCGTTCTCGAGCATTTCAAGACAGATACCGTCGATTTCGCCGACATTGTGTTGCCGGCAACCACGCAGCTCGAGCATCTGGATATCCACAAATCGTACGGCCACACCTACGTGATGGCGAACCTGCCGTCGATTCCGCCGGTGGGAGATGCGCGACCGAATACGGAAATCTTCCGTGGTATCGCGCGCAGTATGCGGCTCGACGAACCCGCGCTTTATCACAGCGACGAAGAGGTCGCGCGCGCGGCGCTCCGCTGGGACGATCCAGTGCTCGACAGCGACTGGGACACGCTGAAGCGCGATGGCTGGCTGAAGCTCAAGCTGCCGGAGGCGCCGTTCGCGAACGGCGGTTTCCGTACGCCGTCCGGCAAGTGCGAGTTCTACAGCCCGCGACTCGAGCAGATGGGCGCGGATCCCGTGCCCGACTACCTGCCGCCGTTCGAATCGGCCGAGGCCGCGCCCGAGCTCGCCGCACGCTATCCGCTCGCGATGATCTCGCCGCCGGCCCGCCACTTCCTGAACAGTACGTTCGTGAACGTCGACAGCCTGCGTCATACCGAAGGCGAGCCGCATCTCGACATCCACCCGTCTGACGCCGATGCGCGCGGTATCGCCGAAGGTGACGTCGTTCGCATCTTCAACGACCGCGGATCGATGCAGGCGCTCGCGAGAATTACCGATCGCGCACGCGCAGGGCTCGTCGTCGGACTGTCGATCTGGTGGAAGAAGCTGTCACCGGACGGCAGAAACGCGAATGAAGTGACGAGCCAGGCGCTCACCGATCTTGGCAATTCGGCGACGTTCTACGATTGCCTCGTGGAAGTTGAACGCATTTGATCGGATATCACCGTATGATCAGACGAATTTCCACGGAAGTTCGAAGTGGACATCTAACCCTGTTGTCTCGAGGCGAGCGAGCCGTTACGATGCGTTTTAGCACGACCATTCGAAAATCTGTGAGGAGACGCGCAGTATGGACAAAATTTGGCTGAAATCGTACCCACCCGGCGTTCCAGCCGAAATTGACGCGTCTCCTTATCCCTCTGTCCCGGACCTGCTCGACGAAAGCTTCCGGCAGTATCGCGACCGCACGGCGTTCGTCTGCATGGGCAAGGGCATCACGTACGGCGAACTCGACAAGCTGTCGCGCCAGTTCGGCGCATGGCTGCAATCGCGTGGGCTTGCGCGCGGGGCGCGCGTCGCGATCATGATGCCGAACGTGCTGCAGTATCCCGTGGCGATCGCCGCGGTACTGCGTGCGGGCTACACCGTCGTCAACGTCAACCCGCTCTATACGCCGCGCGAGCTCGAGCATCAGCTGAAGGACAGCGGTGCGGAGGCGATCGTCATCCTCGAGAATTTCGCGTCGACGCTGCAGGCCGTCATCGCGAATACGGGCGTCAAGCACGTCGTCGTCGCATCGATGGGCGATCTGCTGGGCATCAAGGGATGGCTCGTCAACTACGTCGTGCGCAACGTGAAGAAGATGGTGCCTGCCTGGCAGTTGCCGTCGTTCACGCGCTTCAAGGTCGCGTTGTCGGAAGGTGCACGCCAGGCATTCAAGGCGCAGAAGATCGGCCCCGATGACGTCGCGTTCCTGCAATACACGGGCGGTACGACCGGCGTGGCGAAGGGGGCGACGCTGCTGCACCGGAACATCGTGTCGAACGTGCTGCAGGCGGGCGCCTGGCATCATCCGGCGCATGAGAAGTTCCCGGACGTGAAACAGTTCGTGACCGTTGTCGCGCTGCCGCTGTATCACGTGTTCGCGCTGACCGTCTGCGGCTTCCTGACGATGCGTACCGGTGGCATGGGCATCCTGATCCCGAACCCGCGCGACATCGCCGGCATGATCAAGGAGCTGAAGGGCTACCAGATCTCGACGATCCCGGCGGTCAACACGCTGTACAACGCACTGCTGAACCACCCGGAATTCAATCAGCTCGACTTGTCGAAGCTCGTGATCGCCAACGGCGGCGGCATGGCGATCCAGGAAGGCGTCGCGAAACGCTGGTACGAAAAGACCCATACCGCGATCATCGAAGGCTACGGGCTGTCGGAAACATCGCCGGTGGCGACCTGCAACCCGGTGACGGCAACCGAATATAGCGGGACGATCGGCCTGCCGCTGCCGTCCACCGAAGTGGCGATTCGCGACGACGCCGGCAACGACGTCGCGCTCGGCGAACCCGGCGAGATCTGCATCCGCGGGCCGCAGGTGATGGCCGGCTACTGGAACCGGCCGGACGAAACCGCGAAGGTCATGTTCGCGGACGGCTTCTTCAAGACGGGCGACGTCGGCGTGATGGATGCGCGAGGTTACGTGAAGATCGTCGACCGGAAGAAGGACATGATCCTCGTATCGGGCTTCAACGTGTACCCGAACGAAGTCGAGGACGTGGTGGCGTCGCACCCGGGCGTATTCGAGGTGGCGGCCGTTGGCGTGCCCGACGAGCATTCCGGCGAAGCCGTGAAGCTGTTCGTCGTGAAGAAGGACCCGGCGCTCACCGACAAGGACATCCTCGCCTACTGCAAGGAGCGGCTCACCGGCTACAAGCGACCGAAGCTGGTCGAGTTCCGTACCGAGCTGCCGAAAACGAACGTCGGCAAGATCCTGCGGCGCGAACTCCGCGACGGGCGCGCATGACGGCGTGATCGATCGAACGAAAAAGCCCGGCTTGTGCCGGGCTTTTTTTGTTTGCGGCGCCGCCCCAAAGAGGCTGTTTCCGAACGAGGCCGCTTCCGGAATGGCCCGAGCCGGCTGCAGTGCGTATCGACGCAACAGGGACGGCGCGTTGCTCCGCGACGAGCGCGTCGTAGTCGGTATGATTCGCGGCACTTCGGCTTTGCGGCTGCACCGACCGGAAAAGAAAAAGGCGCCCGAAGGCGCCTTCAATATGCTGCGGCTTGTCAGGCAAGCTGATTAGAACTTGTGACGGATACCGACGCGTGCTGCGACCTGGTTGCTGGTGCTCGAACCTGCGAGACCGTTGATCGCTGCGGTTGCCTGGATCACGTTGCCGTTCGCGTCGAGCACGTTGCCCGATGCGTGCTGGTACACGCCGATCGCGTAGACGTCCGTGCGCTTCGACAGGAAGTAGTCGACACCCAGCGAGCCCTGGTGATACTTGGCTGCCGAGCTGCCGTTGATCTTGCTGCCTTGCGTGTAGTCGTACGCCGCGCCGAGAATCAGCGCCGGGGTCAACTGATACTTGAAGTTGAGTTCGCCGTTGTTGAACGTCGCGGACTGGTTCACGAACGGGCCTGCCGAGAAGCCCTTGAACTTCGTGTTCGAGTACGTTGCGCCGATCGTCGCTGCGCCGAATGTGTAGGCACCGCCAGCACCGATGACCTGGTACGTGTTCGCGTTGTTCGCGTACGCGCCGTAGATCGGCGACGAGACCGACGACGACGTCGAACCGTTGTTGAACATGCCGCCGAACTGGTTCGGCGTGCGTGCGTTCAAGTAGCCGACGCCCAAGACCAACGGGCCGTTGTTGTAGCCTGCGCCGAGCGACCAGACCTGGTTCTTCGAGAACTGGCCTGCCTGACCGCCGAAGCTGTACACACCGCCGAACGAGAAGCCACCGTAGGTGTTGCTCGTGAACTTGACCGCGTTGTTCACGCGGTACGCGTTGTTGAAGTTGTCGAGGTCACCCGGGTGAGCGGCGATGTAGCCACCCCACTGGTCGCCTGCTTCGAGCGGGCCGACGAAGTCGACGACGGAGTCGTATTGACGACCCAGCGTGACCGTACCGTACGGGCTCGACAGGCCGACGTAAGCCTGACGACCGAACATCAGGCCGCCCTGACCGAGCTTGCCGCTGTTCACGTCAAAACCGTTTTCGAGGGTGAAGATCGCCTTCAGGCCGCCACCGAGGTCTTCGGTACCGCGCATGCCGAAGCGGCTGCCTTGCATCACGCCGCTGGCCATGCTGTACAGGTGCTTGCCGCCCGCGTTGTTGTTGAAGAGCAGGCCTTCATCGATGATGCCGTAAAGCGTCACGCTGCTTTGCGCATGGGCAGCGCCAGCGAACGCGCCCAGCGCGACGAGCGCGAGAAGCGACTTTTTCATTAACGGATCTCCAAGAATCACTGAATTTTTTTGGCGGGGCGGATAGTTATGTTCTGTTGACGGGCCCCATCAACTTCGCAAGAAGTCGCACGTAATGTAGCAAAACCGTTTTTTGCCACAAAGCGAAATGCCGCAGCTCAAGGTCGCCATGTTTCGTTTATGCAACAATGGTTAAAATCACGGGTTAACCGCAATTTCCGCTGAATAATCAAGTCGGTTACGCAGCGGACTCGTGCCCTTGCCGCTCGCGGCAGCACCTGCAGCCAGGAGAACAGGATGGTGTTTGATGAACTGATCAGCGAATTCGATCGCGGCCTGCGATCGCTGACCGGCATTAGCCGGATGAGCCGGCCGGTGCCCGCACCGGCAGAGGCGCCGGCCGTCGAGTTGACGCCCGCAGAGCGTACGCATGCCGCCGGGCTGATGCGCGTGAACCACGTCGGCGAGGTCTGCGCGCAGGCGCTGTATCAGGCGCAGAAACTCACCGCGCGTACGGCATCGGCGAAGGCGATGTTCGAGGAGGCCGCGCGCGAGGAGGAGGATCACCTCGCGTGGACCGCGCATCGCCTGAAAGAGCTCGACTCGCGCCCGAGCCTGCTGAACCCGCTCTGGTATGCGGGTTCGCTCGCGATCGGCGTGGCGGCCGGCGCGCTCGGCGACAAGGTCAGCCTCGGCTTCATGGCCGAGACCGAGCGGCAGGTCGAGAGCCATCTCGAAGGCCACATGTCCGAGTTGCCGGCGGCCGATACCGCGTCGCGTGCGATCGTCGACCAGATGCGTATCGACGAAGTGAAACACGGCAAGGCCGCGGCCGACGCAGGCGGGATCGAGCTGCCGCTGCCCGCGCGAATGCTGATGCGCGCCGCGTCGAAAGTCATGACGAGCACTGCGTACTATCTGTGAGATTCCCACCGGGGCGATGCGTGACGTCGCCCCGGTTCCCCGCCGCTGATACCGCCCGTTTATTCCTCGTTTTCCCGCCCCCGAAAGCCCCGTCCGCACACCCGTCTGGCCCGTCTTTCTCACGTATCACCTTCACAAGTTGCACTAGCTCATTCATTTATAACGGTTTTTGGAATGAGGGGTCGCATGAGCATGTGCGCGTAAGTCCTTGTTCTAACTAACAAAATTCGTCAAAAAAGCGGGCCGCTCCCTTGACCGTGCCACACCCTTCCTCTAAAGTGGGAGACAGTGTGAGAAAGTGTATTTTTGTGTGATTTGGCGGGCTATTCCGGCTAAATTCTCAGCATTGAGCGGGTGCTTCGGTGCCCTGAACGGGAGAGCGGAAAGTGTTCCAAGGGGCGTCGGCGCTGACGCTCGATGCGAAAGGGCGGATGTCGGTGCCGGCTCGCTATCGCGAAGCGCTGCAAGGACAGGCAGAAGGACGGGTGACTGTGACCAAGCACCCGGACGGCTGCCTGTTGCTGTTTCCGCGCCCCGAATGGGAAGTGTTCCGCGCCAAGATCGCCGCGCTGCCGATGGACGCGCACTGGTGGCGGCGCATTTTTCTCGGCAATGCGATGGATGTCGATCTCGACAGCGCGGGCCGGATTCTCGTATCGCCCGAGCTGCGCATGGCAGCCGGACTGGAAAAGGAAGTCATGTTGTTGGGAATGGGTAGTCACTTCGAGCTGTGGGATTCGCAAACCTACAACGCGAAGGAGCAGGCAGCGATGGCGCAGGGCATGCCCGACGCGCTGAAGAATTTCACGTTCTGATTGCGGTGACGGAGACGCCCGCGATGGGAAACGAATTGCAGCATCGGACCGTGTTGTTGGACGAAGCGGTCGAATCGCTCGTGACGCGACCGGACGGCATTTATGTCGACGGCACGTTCGGGCGCGGCGGCCATAGCCGTGCGGTGCTCGCGCGGCTGGCGCCGGGCGGGCGGCTGATCGCGTTCGACAAGGATCCGAGGGCGATCGAGACGGCGCAGGGCATCGAGGATGCGCGCTTCTCGATCGTGCATGACAGCTTTGCATCGATGCGCGACGCGCTTGCGGCGCGCGGTGTCGAGAAGGTGTCGGGGGTGTTGCTCGACCTGGGCGTGTCCTCGCCGCAGGTGGACGATCCGGCGCGCGGCTTCAGCTTCCGCGCCGATGGTCCGCTGGACATGCGGATGGACCCGACGCGCGGCGAGTCGGCGGCGGAATGGCTCGCACGGGCTTCGGTGCAGGAATTGACGGAGGTGATACGGGATTATGGGGAAGAACGGTTTGCTTTTCAGATTGCAAAGGCGCTTGTTGCTCGCCGGGCAGAGTCCGACCGTCTTGGGCCTCTCGACACCACGGGCGAGCTTGCCCAAATCGTGGGTCACGTCGTCAAAACCCGTGAGAAGGGCAAGGATCCGGCAACCCGCACCTTTCAGGCTATACGGATTCACGTCAATCAAGAGCTTGCGGACCTGCAAGTCGTACTAGACGCGGCACTGTCGTTGCTGGAGCAAGGGGGGCGGCTGGTGGTCATCAGCTTTCATTCACTCGAGGACCGGATCGTCAAGCGATTCATGCAGGCGCACGCGAGTGCGCCTGCGGTCGATCGTCGCCTGCCGATCCGCGCCGTCGACCTCCCGAGCCCGCCGCTCAAGATCATCAGCCGCCAGTTTCCGAGTGAAGCGGAAGTCGCTGCGAATCCGCGCGCCCGCTCGGCCGTGATGCGCATCGCGGAGCGCGTCACGCCATGAGCCGCTTCAATATCTTCCTGCTGATCATCGTGATGGGTTGCGCGTTGTCGGTCGTCAATTCGACGAACCAGCAGCGCCAGATCTTCATCCAGCTGCAGCGTGCACAGTCGCAGGAGCGTCAGCTCCAGCAGGACTACGCGCAGCTTCAATATCAGCAGAGCGCGCTGTCGAAGACGTCGCGCATCGAGCAGCTCGCGAACGATTCGCTGAAGATGCAGCCGATCACGACCGGCCGCACGCAATACCTGACGCTGCCGCCGGGCGCAGCGAAGGCGATCGATGCGCCGATCCCGGCTTCGGCGGACACGACCGCCAAGGGCAAGGGAGGCGCGCGATGAAGCCGTCCCAGAAGCGCCAGAACGTGAAGTTCTCGTCGAGCCCCGTGCTGGGCGTGCATCTGCCGATGTGGCGCTCGAAGCTCGTCGTGTTCATGCTGTTCATGGCGTTCGTCGCGCTGGCCGCACGCGCGTTCTGGATCCAGGGGCCCGGCAACGCGTTCTATCGGAAGCAGGGCGAAAGCCGCTACCAGCGCACGCTCGATCTGCCGGCGACGCGCGGCAAGATCCTCGACCGTAACGGGCTCGTGCTCGCGACGAGCCTGCCCGTGCGCGCGATCTGGGCGATTCCCGACGCGGTGCCGGACGATCTCGACGCCGACAAGGTCAACCAGCTCGGCAAGCTCCTCGGCATGACGTCGAAGGAACTGCGCGTGAAGCTGTCGGAAGACAAGGGTTTCGTCTACGTCAAGCGCCAGGTGCCGATCGACGTCGCGGACAAGGTCGCCGCGCTCGACATTCCCGGTATCTATCAGCGCAACGAGTACAAACGCTTCTATCCGGAAGGCGAGATCACCGCTCACCTGATCGGCTTCACGAACGTCGAGGACGAAGGGCAGGAGGGCGTCGAGCTGGGCGACCAGAAGATGCTGTCCGGCACGTCGGGCGTGCGTCGCGTGATCAAGGACCGGATGGGGCACATCGTCGAGGACGTCGCCGAGCAGATCCCGCCGCACAACGGCACGGATGTCGACCTGTCGATCGACAGCAAGATCCAGTACATCGCGTACGCGAACCTGAAGGCCGCCGTCGAGAAGTTCAAGGCGAAGGCCGGTGCGGCGATGGTCGTCGACGTGCGCACCGGCGAGGTGCTGGCACTCGTCAACTACCCGACGTACAACCCGAACGACCGCTCGCGCATGACAGGCGAGCAGTTGCGCAACCGGATCATGACCGACGTGTTCGAGCCGGGCTCGATCATGAAGCCATTTACGGTGTCGCTCGCGCTGGACCTGCACCGCGTGACGCCGAACACGCTCGTCGAGACGGGCAACGGGCATTTCGTGCTCGACGGCGCGCCGATCACCGACGACGCGGGTTTCGGCACGCTGACGGTCGGCGGCGTGATCCAGAAGTCGAGCAACATCGGCGCGACGAAGATCGCGATGACGATGCGGCCCGAGGAAATGTGGAATATGTATACGAGCATCGGCCTCGGCCAGGCGCCGAAGGTCGGCTTCCCGGGCGCGGTGGCCGGCCGCCTGCGTCCGTGGAAGAGCTGGCGCCGCATCGAACAGGCGACGATGTCGTACGGCTACGGCCTGTCGGTGTCGCTGTTCCAGCTCGCGCGTGCCTACACGGCGATCGCGCATGACGGCGAGCTGATGCCCGTGACCATTTTCAAGACCGACCCCAACCAGCCGGTCGTGGGCACGCAGGTGTTCAACCCGACCACCGCGCGCGAAGTGCGCGCGATGCTCGAGACGGTGGTCGCGCCGGGTGGCACGTCGCCGGATGCGGCCGTGCCGGGTTATCGCGTCGGCGGCAAGAGCGGCACCGCGTACAAGCATGAAGGTCACGGCTACACGCGCAAGTACCGCGCGTCGTTCGTCGGGATGGCGCCGATGCCGAATCCGCGCATCGTCGTCGCGGTGTCGGTCGACGAGCCGACCGCCGGCAGCCACTTCGGCGGCCAGGTGTCCGGCCCCGTATTCTCGGCAATTGCCGGCGACACGATGCGTGCGCTGAACGTGCCGCCGAACATGCCGATCAAGCAGCTTGTCGTGTCTGACGATTCGCCGGCAGCGCCTTCCGCAACCGGGCCGCAAAAGCTGGCCGCGGGTGGCGGTGCGAAGCATATGATCGTGTCCAGCACGACGCGTAATTCACCAGGAGTTGTTCGATGAGCGCCGCTCGCAGTTCCCATCCGGCGCATCAGCAGATCGCAGCCGCGCTTGCGTGGCTGCGTCAGCATGTGGCCTCCGCAGCGCAACTGCATGCCGACACGCGCAGCCTCAAGGCTGGCGACGTGTTTGTCGCGTATGCAGTCGACGGGGCGGACAATCGTGCCTTCATCGCCGACGCCGTCGCGCGCGGTGCGGCCGCCGTGCTGTACCAGCCGGAAGGGCTGGCCGCTGCGCCGGCCGTTCCTGTCGCGCTTGCGGTGCCTGCGCTCGACCAGCTTGCAGGCGAGATCGCCAGCGGCTGGTATGGTGATCCGAGCGACAGCCTGCTCGCGGTGGGTGTGACCGGCACGAACGGCAAGACGTCGTGCACGCAATGGATCGCCGCCGCGCTGACGGCGCTGCACCAGCCGTGCGCGGTGATCGGCACGCTTGGCACCGGGATGCCCGGCCAGCTCGTGCCGACCGGCTTCACGACCCCCGATGCGTCGCAATTGCAGCGCAGCCTTGCGCAGTTGCGCGACGCGGGCGCGAAGGCCGTGGCGATGGAAGTGTCGTCGCATGCGCTGCACCAGGGGCGCGTGAACGGTACGGCGTTCGACATCGCGGTGTTTACGAATCTCACGCAGGATCACCTCGACTATCACGGTACGTTCGATGCGTACGAGGCCGCGAAGGCGAAGCTGTTCGCATGGCGTGGCCTGCGTGCGGCGGTCGTCAACCGCGACGACGCGGCCGGACAGCGTCTGCTCGAGAAACTGGCCGGCCGCGTGCGCACGATCGCGTACGGAATCGGCGACGCAGCGGCGCCGGACGCCGATCGCGAACTGGTCGCGCTCGACGTGCGCGCCACCACGACCGGCACGGCGTTCCGCCTGCGTTCGTCGTGGGGCGACGCGGACGTCGAAGTCGGCACGCTCGGCACGTTCAACGTCAGCAACCTGCTCGCGGTGCTCGGCTCGCTGCTCGCGGCCGACGTGCCGTTCGACGCGGCGCTTGCCGAGATCGCACGGCTCGAGTCAGTCAACGGCCGGATGCAGCGGCTCGGCGGCCGGCTGCAGAACGACGAACCGCTCGTCGTGATCGACTACGCACACACGCCCGACGCGCTCGAAAAGACGCTCGACGCGCTGCGCCCGATCGCCACGGCGCGCGGTGGCCGGCTCGTCTGCATGTTCGGCTGCGGCGGCGATCGCGATACGACGAAGCGCCCGCTGATGGGCGCGATCGCGGAGCGGTTCGCCGATGAAACCGTCGTCACGAGCGACAACCCGCGCAGCGAGGACCCGCAGCGCATCATCGACCAGATCGTCGCGGGCATGACCGCGCCCGATCACGCACGCCGTATCGAAGATCGCGCGAGCGCGATCCTGCAGGCCGTGCGCGGCGCGGCACGCGAAGATGTCGTCGTGCTGGCCGGCAAGGGCCATGAGGCCACGCAGGAAATCATGGGCAAGAAGCGCACGTTCTCCGACCAGGATCACGCACGGCTCGCGCTGGCAGCGCGCGCGACGCACGGCAAGGGAGGCGCCGAATGACGATGCTCAGTCTCGGCGAAGCCGCTCGCCTGATCCCCGGCGCAACTGTCCACGGCGACGCGGGCGTCACGTTCGACCGCGTGTCGACGGACAGCCGCACGGCCGGCCCCGGCGATCTGTTCGTCGCGCTGAAAGGCGAGCGCTTCGACGCGCACGACTTTCTCGGCGACGTCGCTGCGCGCGGCGCCGCCGCGGCGCTGGTCGCGCACGTGCCGGCGGGCGTCACGATGCCGGCGATCGAAGGCGGCGAAACGCGTGCCGCACTCGGCGCGCTTGCGCATGGCTGGCGCAACCGATTCGCGCTGCCGCTCGTCGCGGTGACGGGCAGCAACGGCAAGACGACCGTCAAGGAAATGATCGCGTCGATCTTCGCGGCGGCGGTCGGCGCCGACGCGCGGCTCGCGACAGCCGGCAACCTGAACAACGATGTTGGCCTGCCGCTGACGCTGCTGCGCCTGTCGGCCGCGCATCGTCTCGCGGTGATCGAGATCGGGATGAACCACCCGGGCGAGACCGAAGTCCTCGCGCGCCTCACGGCGCCGACGGTCGCGCTCGTCAACAACGCGCAGCGCGAGCACCAGGAATTCATGGCGACGGTCGAAGCCGTCGCGCTTGAACACGCGGCCGTGATTCATGCGCTGCCGCCGGATGGTGTTGCGGTGTTCCCGGCCGATGATGCGTATGCGGGCATCTGGCGCGTTGCGGCGACCGGCAACCGGATCCTCGATTTCGCGCTGCACGATGCCGAACGGCAGAACGACGCGCAGGTCACGGGCCGCCTTCACGGCGGCGAACTTGCGATCGACACGCCGGCGGGCGCCGTCACGGTGCGGCTGCGTGCGCTCGGCGAGCACAACGCGCGCAACGCGCTGGCCGCTACGGCCGCGGCGCTGGGCGCCGGTGTCGCGCTGTCGGCGATCAAGCAGGGCCTCGAATCGTTCGAGCCGGTCAAGGGCCGGCTGCAGGTGAAGCAGGCGATCGCAGGCAGCCTCGCGGGTGCAACGGTCGTCGACGATACGTACAACGCGAATCCCGATTCGATGCGCGCCGCGATCGACGTGCTCGCCGCGCAACCGGCGCCGCGCGTGCTGGTGATCGGCGACATGGGCGAGGTCGGCGACGAAGGGCCGGCTTTCCATCGCGAGGTCGGTGCCTACGCACGCGAGCGCGGGATCGACGCGCTGTTCGCGCTCGGCGACGCGTCGCGCGACGCCTGCGCGGCATACGGCGACACGGCCCGCCATTTCGGCGACGTCGGCGCGCTGGTCGAAGCACTGCTCGCGGCGGGCTACGGCGCGCAGGCGACGCTGCTCGTGAAGGGCTCGCGGTACATGAAGATGGAGCGCGTGGTCGACGCGCTGACGAACCAACCCGCGGCGGGCACGGCGCCCGCTGCACACTGAGTAGAAGGAAGGAAGCATGCTGCTGGCGCTGGCGCAATGGCTGCAAGGAGACGCAAGCTTTTTGCGCTTGTTCACGTACCTCACGTTCCGTGCGGTGATGGCTACCATCACCGCGCTCGGGATCGGGCTCGTGTGCGGACCGTGGGTGATCCGCAAGCTGACGCAAATGAAGGTCGGTCAGGCCGTGCGCAAGGACGGCCCGCAGACGCACCTGGTCAAGTCCGGCACGCCGACGATGGGCGGCGTGCTGATCCTGATCGGCATCGCGGTCGCGACGCTGCTCTGGGGCGACCTGACGAACCGTTTCATCTGGATCGTGATGCTCGTCACGTTCGGTTTCGGCGTGATCGGCTGGGTCGACGATTACCGCAAGGTCGTCCACAAGGACCCACGCGGGATGTCGTCGCGCGAGAAGTATTTCTGGCAATCGGTGATCGGGCTGTTCGCAGCCGTCTACCTCGCCTTCAGCGTGTCCGAGGCGAACAACGTGCGCGTGTTCGACCTGTTCATGGCATGGGTGAGGAGCGGCCTGTCGATGGGACTGCCGGCACGCGCCGACCTGATGCTGCCGTTCCTGAAGTCGATCAGCTACCCGCTCGGCGTGTGGGGCTTCATCGTGCTGACGTACTTCGTGATCGTCGGCGCGAGCAATGCGGTGAACCTGACCGACGGCCTCGATGGCCTCGTGATCATGCCGGTCGTGCTGGTCGGTGCGTCGCTGGGTGTGTTCGCGTACGTGATGGGCAGTGCGGTCTATTCAAAATACCTGTTGTTCCCGCACATTCCGGGCGCGGGCGAATTGCTGATCTTCTGTTCCGCGATGGGTGGGGCAGGGCTCGCGTTCCTCTGGTACAACACGCACCCCGCGCAGGTGTTCATGGGCGACGTCGGCGCGCTGGCGCTCGGCGGCGCGCTCGGCACGGTCGCGGTGATCGTGCGCCAGGAAATCGTGCTGTTCATCATGGGTGGCATCTTCGTCGCGGAAACGCTGTCGGTGATGCTGCAGGTTTCGTGGTTCAAGTACACGAAGAAGCGCTACGGCGAAGGGCGACGTCTGCTGAAGATGGCGCCGCTGCATCACCATTTCGAATTGTCCGGCTGGAAGGAAACGCAGGTGGTCGTGCGTTTCTGGATCATCACGCTGATGCTGTGCCTGTTCGGTCTGACCACCCTCAAGCTGCGGTAAAGGAAAGGTAACAAGGATGTCTGGCGAGATGTTTGGAGATCGGCAACGGCCGATGGTGCTCGTACTGGGGCTCGGGGAATCGGGTCTCGCGATCGCGCGATGGTGCGCGAGGCACGGGTGCCGGCTGCGTATTGCCGATACCCGCGAGGCGCCGCCGAACCTTGCCGCGCTGCAGGCCGAAGGCATCGATGCGGAATTCGTCGGCGGGGCGTTCACGCCTGCGCTGCTCGACGGCGGTATCGAGCTCGTCGGGCTGAGCCCCGGGCTGTCGCCGCTCGAACCGGCACTCGCGGCGCTGGTCGCGGCCGCCAACGAGCAGGGCGTCGCAGTGTGGGGCGAGCTGGAATTCTTCGCGCAGGCGCTGCGTGCGCTCGGCACGAGCGGCTACCAGCCGAAAGTGCTCGCGATCACGGGCACCAACGGCAAGACCACGACGACGAGCCTCACCGGCCTGCTGTGCCAGCGCTCGGGCAAGAAGGTCGCCGTCGCGGGCAACATCAGCCCCGCGATGCTCGACCGGCTCGCTGGCGCGATCGACGAAACCGCGCTGCCTGACGTGTGGGTGCTCGAACTGTCGAGCTTCCAGCTCGAGACCGCGCGCACGTTCGCGCCCGATGCGGCCGCGATCCTCAACATCACGCAGGATCACCTCGACTGGCACGGCAGCTTCGACGCGTACGCGCAGGCCAAGGGCCGGATCTTCGGCGCGACGACCACGCGCGTGCTGAACCGCGACGATGCGGCCGTGATGAGGTTCGCGCCGGCCGCCGGCGCGGCCGATGCGCCGCGCACGGTCACATTCGGCCTGAACGAACCGGTGCAGGACGGCGACTACGGGCTGTCGCGCGACAACGGCATCGCGTGGCTGGTCGAAGCCGTCGATCGCGACGCGCCGGATGAGGTTGCGACGACGACCCGTCGGCGCAAGCGCGACGCGCATACGCCCGACATCGCGCAGAAGCGCCTGATGCCGGCCGACGCGCTGCGCATCCGCGGGCTGCACAACGCGGCGAACGCGCTGGCCGCACTCGCGCTCGCACGCGCGATCGACCTGCCGGCCGCACCGTTGCTGCACGCGCTGCGCGAGTACCGCGGCGAAGCGCATCGCGTCGAAGTGATCGCGACGATCGACGACGTGGACTACGTCGACGACAGCAAGGGTACGAACGTTGGCGCGACGGTTGCCGCGCTCGACGGGCTTGCGCAGAAGATCGTGCTGATCGCGGGCGGCGACGGCAAGGGGCAGGATTTCGCACCGCTGGTTGCGCCGGTCGCGCGCTGGTGCCGGGCGGTGATGCTGATCGGCCGTGACGCACCGGCGATCCGCGACACGCTCGCCGAAACGGGCGTGCCGCTCGCCGACTACACGACGCTCGAAGGGGCGGTGCACGCGGCGGCCGACCTCGCCGAGCCGGGCGATGCGGTGCTGCTGTCGCCTGCATGCGCGAGCCTCGACATGTTCAGGAACTACGCCCATCGCGCGGATGTGTTCCGCGCGGCGGTCGACGAAATCGCCATCGATAAAGGAGCGACGCCATGAGCTGGTCCGATCGCCTCGTCTCCCGCTTCAACGATCGCCGCGACACCGGCGGCAATGCCGCGGGCGGCCGCGTCGCATCCGCCACGCGCGCCGCGACGGGCGGCCTTGCGAGCGTCGTCAACGGCGTGCGCCCGAGCCGTTCGCGGATGCTCGACTTCGACTATTCGCTGCTGTGGGTCGCGATCGCACTGCTCGGGCTCGGCGTCGTGATGGTGTATTCGGCGTCGATCGCGATGCCCGATTCGCCGAAGTACGCGTCGTATCACGATTACGCGTTCCTGATGCGCCACTGCATCTCGCTCGTCGTCGCGTTCATCGCGGCGGTGATCGCGTTCCGCGTGCCGGTGTCGACGTGGGACAAATACGCGCCGCAACTCTTCCTGATCGCGCTCGTCAGCCTCGTGATCGTGCTGATTCCGCACGTCGGCAAGGGCGTGAACGGTGCGCGCCGCTGGATTCCGCTCGGCATCACGAACATGCAGCCGTCGGAAATCATGAAGCTCGCGGTGACGATCTACGCGGCGAACTACACGGTGCGCAAGCAGGAATACATGCAGAGCTTCGCCAAGGGCTTCCTGCCGATGGCGTTCGCGGTCGGCCTGGTCGGGGCGCTGCTGCTGCTCGAGCCGGACATGGGTGCGTTCATGGTGGTCGCGGCGATCGCGATGGGCGTGCTGTTCCTCGGCGGCGTGAACGGCAAGCTGTTCGGCGGCCTCGTTGCGACCGCGATCGGCACCTTCACGATGCTGGTGTGGCTGTCGCCGTGGCGTCGCGAGCGGATCTTCGCGTACCTCGATCCGTGGGACGAGCGCTACGCGCAGGGCAAGGCGTACCAGCTCACGCACTCGCTGATCGCGTTCGGCCGCGGCGAGTGGTTCGGCGTCGGCCTCGGCGGCAGCGTCGAGAAGCTCAACTACCTGCCGGAAGCACATACCGACTTCATCCTCGCGGTGATCGGCGAGGAGCTCGGTTTCGTCGGCGTGCTGGTCGTGATCCTGCTGTTCTACTGGATCGTGCGCCGCGCGTTCGAGATCGGCCGCCAGGCGCTCGCACTCGATCGCACGTTCGCGGGCCTGATGGCGAAAGGTATCGGCATCTGGTTCGGTGCGCAGACCTTCATCAACATGGGCGTGAACCTCGGGCTGCTGCCGACCAAGGGCCTGACGCTGCCGCTGGTGAGCTACGGCGGCTCGGGCATTCTGCTGAACTGCGTCGCGCTCGCGGTGCTGCTGCGGGTCGACTACGAAAACCGGGTGCTGATGCGCGGAGGGAAGGTATGACCGCGTCGCAACGCACGCTGATGGTGATGGCAGGCGGCACCGGGGGCCACGTGTTCCCGGGGCTCGCGGTCGCGCACCGGATGGAAGCGGCGGGCTGGCGCGTCGTTTGGCTCGGCAATCCGGCCGGGATGGAAGCGACGCTCGTACCGAAGCACGGCATTCCGATGGAATACGTGCGGTTCGGCGGGCTGCGCGGCAAGGGCCTGAAGACCAAGCTGACGCTGCCGTTCAACCTGCTGCGCGCATGCGGGCAGAGCCTTGCCGCGCTGCGCCGCGTGCGGCCCGACGTCGTGCTCGGGATGGGCGGCTACATCACGTTCCCGGCGGGCGTGATGACCGCGCTGTCGGGCCGTCCGCTCGTGCTGCATGAACAGAATTCGATCGCGGGCCTGACGAACAAGGTGCTCGCGAAATTCGCGAAACGCGTGCTCGTCGCGTTCCCCGGTGCTCTCCCGCACGCGGAATGGACGGGTAACCCGATTCGCGCGGAACTTGCCGGCACGGAAGCGCCCAAAGCACGCTATGCAGCGCGCAGCGGCCGGCTGAACGTGCTGGTCGTCGGCGGCAGCCTCGGGGCGGCCGCGCTGAATGAAGTCGTGCCGCGCGCGCTGGCGATGCTGGCGCCGGGTGAGCGCCCGCGCATCGTGCATCAGGCCGGCGCGAAGCACATCGACGCGCTGAAGTCGAATTACGAAGCGGCCGGTTTCGCGGCCGGCGAAGACGTGCGGCTCGTGCCGTTCATCGACGATATGGCGGCCGCGTATGCGGCGGCGGATCTGGTGATCTGCCGGTCAGGGGCGATGACGGTGTCGGAGATCGCGGCGGTGGGCGTGGCGGCGCTGTTCGTGCCGTTCCCGTACGCGGTCGACGATCACCAGACGAGCAACGCCGCGTTCCTCGCCGATGCGGGCGCGGCCGTGCTGGTCCAACAACGCGACCTGTCGGCGGAACTGCTTGCCGACTGGCTGCGCGGCCAGTCGCGGGCATCGCTCGCGGACATGGCGGAACGTTCGCGCTCGCTGGCGAAGCCCGAGGCCACCGACGAAGTCGCGCGCGTGTGCGCGAAGGCGGCCGGCGCGAACCTGGAACAACTTAAATGAAACAACCCCCACGCTCACTTCGTTCGCTTGGGGGGGCGCAGCCCCCCCATAAAGCCTGTCCATCGGGATTTGGGACGGCCCGGCGGAGGCTGACATGAAACACATCGTCAAACACATTCATTTCGTCGGGATCGGCGGCGCGGGCATGAGCGGCATCGCCGAAGTGCTCGTCAACCTCGGCTACGAGGTCAGCGGCTCGGACCTGTCGCGCAACGCGGTGACGGATCGTCTCCAGGCGCTCGGCGCACGGATCGCGATCGGCCACGACGCGGCGAACATCGAGGGCGCGAACGCGGTCGTCGTGTCGACGGCCGTGCGCTCGGACAACCCGGAAGTGCTGGCCGCGCGCGCGAAGCGCGTGCCGATCGTGCAGCGCGCGGTGATGCTGGCCGAGCTGATGCGCCTGAAGCAGGGCATCGCGATCGCCGGCACGCACGGCAAGACCACGACGACGAGCCTCGTCGCGAGCGTGCTCGCGGCGGGCGGGCTCGATCCGACCTTCGTGATCGGCGGGCGCCTGATCAGCGCAGGCGCGAACGCGCGGCTCGGCACGGGCGATTTCATCGTCGCCGAGGCCGACGAGTCGGACGCGTCGTTCCTGAACCTGTACCCGGTGATCGAAGTCATCACGAACATCGATGCCGACCACATGGACACCTACGGCCACGATTTCGCGCGGCTCAAGCAGGCGTTCATCGAATTCACGCAGCGCCTGCCGTTCTACGGCAGCGCGGTCGTGTGCGTCGACGATCCGAACGTGCGGCAGATCATCCCGTTCATCTCGAAGCCGGTCGTGCGCTACGGGCTGTCGCCGGACGCGCAGGTGCGCGCGGAAGACATCGATGCGCGCGACGGCCGCATGCATTTCACGGTGATCCGTGAAGGGCGCGCGCCGCTTGCGGTCGTACTGAACATGCCGGGCCTGCACAACGTGCAGAACGCGCTCGCGGCGATCGCGATCGCGACCGATCTCGGTGTGTCGGACGACGCGATCCAGCTGGCGCTGGCGGAATTCAACGGCGTCGGCCGGCGCTTCCAGCGCTACGGCGAAGTGCCGACCGCGGACGGCGGCCAGTACACGCTGATCGACGACTACGGTCATCACCCGGTCGAGATGGCCGCGACGATCGCGGCCGCGCGCGGCGCGTTCCCGGGCCGCCGCCTCGTGCTGGCGTTCCAGCCGCACCGCTACACGCGCACGCGCGACTGCTTCGACGATTTCGTCAACGTGCTGTCGACGGTCGACGCGCTGGTGCTGACTGAAGTCTACGCGGCCGGCGAGGCGTCGATCTCGACGGCCAACGGCGACGCGCTGTCGCGTGCGCTTCGCGCGGTGGGGAAGGTTGACCCGGTGTTCGTCGCGACGGTCGACGACGTGCCGGACGCATTGGCGAAGGTCGCGCAGAACGGCGACGTGGTGATCACGATGGGCGCGGGTTCGATCGGCGGCGTGCCGGCGAAGGTTGCGCAGCACACTCAACAGAAGGCATGACATGAGCGGGATTGATCCGAAACGTTTCGGCAAGGTGGCGGTGTTGTTCGGCGGCGAGTCCTCGGAGCGCGAGGTGTCGCTCACGTCGGGCAAGCTCGTGCTGCAGGGCCTGCGCGACGCGGGCATCGACGCGCACCCGTTCGACCCGGCCGAGCGCCCGCTGGCGGCGCTGAAGGATGAAGGGTTCGTGCGCGCGTTCAACGCATTGCACGGCGGTTACGGCGAGAACGGCCAGATCCAGGGCGCGCTCGATTTCTACGGCATTCGCTACACGGGCAGCGGCGTGCTCGGGTCGGCGCTCGGCCTCGACAAGTTCCGCACGAAGCTCGTGTGGCAGCAGACGGGCGTGCCGACGCCGCCGTTCGAGACGGTGCTGCGCGGCGACGACCTCGCGGCACGCGCGACGGACATCGTCGCGAAGCTCGGCCTGCCGCTGTTCGTGAAGCCGGCGAGCGAAGGTTCGAGCGTGGCGGTGCTGAAGGTGAAGACGGCCGACGCGCTGCCGGCTGCGCTCGCGGAAGCCGCGACGCATGACCCGATCGTGATCGTCGAGAAGAGCATCGAAGGCGGCGGCGAGTACACCGCCTGCATCGCCGGCGATCTCGACCTGCCGGTGATCAAGATCGTGCCGGCCGGCGAGTTCTACGACTATCACGCGAAGTACATCGCCGACGACACGCAATACCTGATTCCGTGCGGGTTGCCCGCCGACAAGGAAGCGGAACTCAAGCGCGTCGCACGCCGGGCGTTCGACGTGCTCGGCTGCACCGACTGGGGCCGCGCGGACTTCATGCTCGACGCCGACGGCAACGCGTACTTCCTGGAAGTGAACACCGCGCCGGGCATGACCGACCACTCGCTGCCGCCGAAGGCCGCGCGCGCGGTCGGCATCAGCTATTCGGAGCTGGTCGTGAAGGTGCTGTCGCTCACGCTCAACGACTGACGCAGGAACGGAACGACGTATGTGGAACAACGTTCGCCAACTCAACCTTGCCGCCAGCGCGCTGTACGCGCTGTTGCTGCTCGTGTTGGCGGCGGCCGGTTGCTACTGGCTGATCCAGCGCCCGACGTTCGCGCTGCGGGAAATCCGGATCGACGGCGACACCGAGCACATCAATTCGCCGACGGTGCGCGCGGGTGTGGTCGGCCGGCTGAAGGGCAATTTCTTCACGGTCGATCTCGACGCCGCGCGCGCCGCGTTCGAGCAGATGCCCTGGGTGCGCCATGCGAGCGTGCGCCGGGTGTGGCCGAATGCGCTGGCTGTCACGCTCGAGGAGTACAAACCGCTCGGGACCTGGGGCAGCGACCAGCTCGTGAGCGTCGACGGCGAGCTGTTCACCGCGAACCAGGGCGAGCTGGAGCAGGAACTGCCGGCGTTCGACGGCCCGGAGGGCAGTGCGAAGGAAGTCGTCACGCGGTATCGCGACTTCGGGAAATGGTTTGCGCCGCTGAAGGCGGCGCCGGAAGAAGTGACGCTGTCGGCGCGGTACGCGTGGACGGTGAAGCTGTCGAACGGCATGCAGGTCGAGCTGGGCAAGGAACGCAACAGCGAATCGCTGCATGACCGGAGCCAGCGCCTGGTTGCCGCATGGCCGGCGGTCACGGAGCGTTGGGGCAACGACATCGAGTACGCGGACCTGCGCTATCCGAACGGATTCGCGATTCGCGCGGCAGGCATGCGGTTCCTGACCGATACCGACAAGCGCAAGAAGTAACGAGAGATCACACGCAAGAGCACTTTATGAGCAAAGACTACAAGGATCTGCTGGTTTCCCTCGACATCGGCACGTCGAAGGTGGTGGCCATCGTCGCCGAGCTGAAGGGCGAAGGCCACTACGAGGTGATCGGTCTCGGCCAGAGCGAGTCGAAGGGTCTGAAGAAAGGTGTGGTGGTCAACATCGAGGCCACCGTGCAGTCGATCCAGCGCGCGCTCGAGGAAGCCGAGCTGATGGCCGACTGCAAGATCACCAACGTGTTCACGGGGATCGCGGGCAGCCACATCCGCAGCTTCAACTCGAGCGGGATGGTCGCGATCAAGGACAAGGAAGTCACGCAGACCGACGTCGCCCGCGTGATCGAGACCGCGAAGGCGATCAACATCCCGACCGACCAGCAGGTGCTGCACATCCTCACGCAGGAATTCATCATCGACGGCCAGGAAGACGTGCGCGAGCCGATCGGCATGAGCGGCATCCGGCTGGAAGTGAAGGTGCACATCGTGACGGGCGCGGTGAGTGCCGCGCAGAACATCGTCAAGTGCGTGCGCCGTTGCGGGCTCGAAGTGAACGACCTGATCCTGCAGCCGCTCGCATCGTCGCTGGCCGTGCTGACGGAAGACGAAAAGGATCTCGGCGTGGTGCTGGTCGACATCGGCGGCGGCACGACGGACATCGCGATCTTCGCTGAAGGCGCGATCCGTCACACCGCGGTGATTCCGATCGCCGGCGACCAGATCACGAGCGACATCGCAATGGCGCTGCGCACGCCGACGCCGGATGCGGAAGACATCAAGGTCGGCTACGGCATTGCGAAGCAGGCGCTCGCCGATCCGGACGAAATGGTGGAAGTGCCGGGCCTCGGCGAACGCGGCCCGCGCACGCTGTCGCGCCAGGCGCTGGCAGCCGTGATCGAGCCGCGCGTCGAGGAGCTGTTCTCGCTCGTGCAGCAGGTCGTGCGCGAATCCGGTTACGAAGAACTCCTGAGCTCCGGCGTGGTCATTACCGGCGGTGCGTCGATGATGCCCGGCATGGTCGAGCTCGGCGAAGACATTTTCCTGAAACCGGTGCGCATCGGCGCGCCGGAGTATGCAGGCGGCCTTTCCGACGTCGTGCGCAATCCGCGCTACTCGACGGCGATGGGGCTGCTCGTCGAAGGCAGTGCTCAGCGCATGCGCGGCCGCAAGGTCGCCGTGCAGTCCGGCAACGCGGGGCAGGTGTTCTCGCGGATGAAGGAATGGTTCCTGAGCAACTTCTGACATACCGAATCGAAATTCGCGCTGGTGCCGGCGGCTGGCGCGCGACAGGGGGTTGCCCGATCTCCTGCCGAATAACGGCCGAGTAGCAGTAATTCTCTTGACGGAGGCAACAATGGAATTCGAAATGCTGGAAACCGAAACCAACGGCACCATCATCAAGGTGGTCGGCGTTGGCGGCGCTGGCGGCAATGCCGTCCAGCACATGATCAACCGCGGCGTGCAGGGCGTCGACTTCATCGTGATGAACACGGATGCGCAGGCGCTGTCGCGTTCGCGCGCATCGTCGGTGATCCAGCTCGGCAACACGGGTCTGGGCGCTGGTGCGAAGCCGGAAATGGGTCGTGCGGCAGCGGAAGAAGCGCGTGAGCGCATCGCCGACGCACTGCGCGGCGCGCACATGGTGTTCATCACGGCCGGCATGGGTGGTGGCACGGGCACGGGCGCGGCACCGGTGGTCGCGCAGATTGCGAAGGAGATGGGCATCCTGACGGTAGGTGTCGTCAGCAAGCCGTTCGAGTTCGAAGGCGGCAAGCGCATGCGCGTCGCTGAAGCCGGTTCGCAGCAACTGGAGGATCACGTCGACTCGCTGATCGTCGTTCTGAACGACAAGCTGTTCGACGTGATGGGCGACGACGCCGAGATGGACAAGTGCTTCCAGTGCGCGGACGACGTGTTGAACAACGCGGTCGCAGGCATCGCTGAAATCATCAATGTCGATGGCCTCGTGAACGTCGACTTCGAAGACGTGAAGACGGTGATGGGCGAGCAGGGCAAGGCGATGATGGGCACGGCGACGGTTGCCGGCGTCGATCGCGCACGCCTCGCGGCGGAACAGGCCGTGGCGAGCCCGCTGCTCGAAGGCGTCGATCTGTCGGGCGCGCGCGGCGTGCTGGTTAACATCACGTCGAGCCGTTCGCTGCGTCTGTCGGAAACGCGCGAAGTGATGAACACGATCAAGAGCTACGCGGCGGAAGATGCGACGGTGATCTTCGGTGCGGTGTACGACGACGCGATGGGCGATGCACTGCGCGTGACGGTCGTGGCGACGGGTCTGGGCCGTGCGGCGAAGAGGCAGCAGTCGGCACCGATGACGCTGCTGCGCACGGGTACGGACAACCAGCCGGTCAGCGCGGTTTCGCACGGCTACGCACCGACGCATCACGTCAGCACGGCAGACTACGGCGCGCTCGATACGCCGGCGGTGTGGCGCAATTCGCGCGAAACCGCGGCATCGCACGTGCAGGCGCTGCAGGAGAAGGGTGTCGACACGTACGACATCCCGGCTTTCCTGCGCAAGCAGGCTGACTGACGCAAACACAGGCGAAGCCGCGGCGAAACTGCCGCGGTATCGCCGGCGTGACGGATGCTACGGACCACGACAGGCCGCGTCGGATGCGACGCCGGGCCGGGAAACGTGCCCTCTCCGCACAAGCGGGGCGGGATGGGCCGTGCTGTCCGCGACACGCTGAAAAACCGTATCGCTATGAGGGACCAGCCATGATTCAAGTGGGCGACGCGCTGCCCGACGCGCAATTGTTCGAGTACATCGACGACGCGCGTGAAGGGTGCACGCTGGGGCCGAACGCCTACAGCGTGCGCGACCAGGTTGCGGGAAAGCGGGTGGTGATCTTCGGATTGCCGGGCGCTTTCACGCCGACCTGCTCGGCGCAGCATGTGCCGGGCTACGTCGAACACGCCGAGCAATTGCGCGCGGCGGGCATCGACGAGATCTGGTGCGTGTCCGTCAACGACGCATTCGTGATGGGCGCATGGGGACGTGATCTGCACACCGCGGGCAAGGTGCGCATGATGGCGGACGGCAGCGCGGCTTTCACTCATGCGCTGGGGCTGACGCAGGATTTGTCCGCGCGTGGCATGGGAATTCGTTCCCTGCGCTACGCGATGGTGATTGACGGCGGTGTGGTCAAGACGCTGGCCGTCGAGGCGCCGGGCAAATTCGAAGTGAGCGATGCGGCGAGTGTTCTCGCGACGTTGACGTCCTGATCGTGCGGTGAGCCGTTGCCTTCCGGCAACGTTGCTCGCCGGCCTCAGGGCAGTTGTAACACGGGCTGATGACCGGAAACGCCTCCGTTCCGGGCATCGGCCCGTCCCGTATCGGCGCGGGTAAACTGCCGAAACAGATTGATACGCAGTTTCAAACTACGTTGAATAGGGAATTACGCTATAATCTCCCCTATCGAATATAACTCCTGATTGATATCTTCAATCACGACGAAGAACATCATGCTGAAGCAGCGCACCATCAAGTCCATCGTGAAGACCGTGGGTATCGGTGTCCACTCGGGCCGCAAGATCGAGCTGACGCTCCGTCCTGCCGCGCCGGGCACGGGCATCGTCTTCTCGCGCGTCGACCTTCCCACGCCCGTCGACATTCCCGCCGCGGCGACGTCGATCGGCGATACGCGGCTCGCGTCGGTGTTGCAGAAGGATGGCGTGCGCGTGTCGACCGTCGAGCACCTGATGTCGGCGTGCGCCGGCCTCGGTATCGACAACCTCTATGTCGACGTGACGGCCGAGGAAATCCCGATCATGGACGGTAGCGCAGCGACCTTCGTGTTCCTGATCCAGTCCGCCGGGATCGAGGAGCAGAACGCGCCGAAGCGCTTCGTCAAGGTGAAGAAGACGGTCGAAATCCGCGACGGCGACAAGTTCGCGCGTCTCGATCCGTACTTCGGTTTCAAGCTGAAATTCTCGATCGACTTCCGTCACCCGGCCGTCGACAAGACCGGTCAGGAGCTCGAGGTCGATTTCGCGAATACGTCGTACGTGCGTGAGATCGCGCGTGCACGCACGTTCGGCTTCGCACATGAGGCCGAGATGCTGCGCGAGATGGGTCTCGCCCGTGGCGGCAGCATGGAAAACGCAATCGTGCTCGACGAGTACCGCATCCTGAACAACGACGGGCTGCGCTACGACGACGAGTTCGTGAAGCACAAGATGCTCGACGCGATTGGCGATCTGTACGTGATCGGCCATCCGCTGCTGGCGTCGTACACCGCGTACAAGTCGGGCCACGGGCTGAACAACGCGCTGCTGCGCGAACTGCTCGCGAACGAAGATGCATACGAGATCGTCACGTTCGACGATCCGCAAGCCGCGCCGAAGGGTTTCGCGTTCGACATGCAGACGGCCTTCGCCTGATCCGCATTCTCCGCGCAAGCAACAAAAAAGCAGCCTCCGGGCTGCTTTTTTTATTGGCCGGGCACCTGGCGCGGCCGTCAGCGCGCGCCGTCAGCGCGG
>NZ_JAAGPB010000738.1:0-2922 GCF_017104585.1 Burkholderia sp. Ac-20392 | reverse complement strand
ACCTCGCCGCCGCCGTGCGCGATCGCTGGACGCACCGCGATGACCGCTATTCCGAGCGCCGGGCCGCACGGCCAGCCCGCGCGCCGGGCAAGACCTATCCGACCGTGCGCATGTCGCTGGTCGGCGGCTGAGGGGCCGCCGCGCGACACAAGACGCACCGCCTACAGGAGAACCGTCATGACGAGCTTCACCGAATCCCGTGCCGGGCTACCGGACGATCCGTTGCACGCGGGCAGCCCCGCTCCCGACAGCACGACCGACCCGCACCCCGAGCCGCCGCCGTCGATCACCGCCGGCTTCGAAGTACGCGTGCAGTACGCGCCGATCGACGCCGGCGCCGAGCTGGCGCCGATCGTTCGCAATCCGAATGTCGGTGCAGTCGTGAATTTCCTCGGCGTCGTGCGCAACGAAGGCGACGTCGATGACGTGATCGCGCTCGAGGTCGAGCACTATCCGACGATGACCGAGCAGGCCCTGTGGAGCATCGTCGAGGAAGCCAGCGCACGCTGGCGGCTCGAAGCGATCAAGATCGTGCATCGCGTCGGGCGCATTCCGCTCGGCCAGGCGGTCGTGCTGGTCGTGGTGGCCGCCGCGCATCGGGGGGCCGCGTTCGATGCGTGCGAATTCCTGATGGACTTCCTGAAGACCCACGCCCCGTTCTGGAAGAAGGAGATCCGCCACGACGGCGTATCCGGCTGGGTCGAGGCGAAAGCGCACGACGACCAGGCGATGCGGCGCTGGGGCTGAGCGTAGGCGCTGCGCGTGTTCCGATTCCGCCGAGTGATTCCTTTCAAGACATCGCGATGAAACTGACGATCAAATACTTTGCAAGCATTCGCGAGCAACTCGATCTCGACGAGGAAATCGTCGAGATCGACGCGCGCGAACTCACCGTCGACGCGCTGCGCGACACGCTGGCCGCACGCGACGCACGCAGCGCGGAAGCGCTGCGGGTGGACCGGCCCGTGCGCGCAGCCGTCAATCTCGAGATGGTGACCGGGGGATTCGTGGTTCGGGAGGACAGCGAGGTGGCGTTTTTCCCGCCGGTGACGGGCGGCTGACATCACGACGAGCCGGAAGGAACCCGGCGTGACATCGATCGCCCGTTGCAGCTCACACGCGTTGACGCTGCGTATCAGCCGCTCGCGGCCGGCATCGCGGCCCGGCTCGACAGATAGTCGACCATCCGTTGCGCGGCCGGTTGCAACGCGTCGAAGCTCCTGAAACAGACGACGTACCGGCGCTTTGCCCACGCATCGACGAGCGGGATCACCTTGATGCCGAACACCGGCCGATACGTATCGGCCACTTCCATCGGCACGACACTGATCCCGAGCCCGGCCGCGACGACGCGAAACGCCGCATCGAACCCCGACACGATCACGCGATACGACACGGTCGCGCCGACATCGGCGGCCGCGCGCTGCAGCAGCGTGTGAACGGCGGTCGTCGGCAGCAGGCCGACATGCTCGTAGCCCAGCGTCTGCTCGAAGCGCAGCGATGGCTCGTTCGCGAGCGGATGATCGCGATGCACGGCCAGCGCCAGCCGGTCCTGCCGATACGGCCGATGCTGCAGGCCCTGAAGATCGACGTTGTCCCAGCACACGCCCACGCTCGCCGCGCCTTCGCGCAACTGCCGCACGAGTTCGGACGACAATCGCTCCTCCACATCGACCCGGATGTTCTCGTTCGCCGGCTCGCGCATGAACGACGAAATGTCGTCGAGCAGTGCCTCCGCGATCGCCGACGCCGATGCGCAAATGCTGACGCGCCCCTTCAGCCCGCCGCCGAACGCGGCGACATCGCTTGCGATGCGCTCCATCGTGAAGAGCACGCTGCGCGCGTGCTCGAGCAGCGCATTGCCCGCGGCCGTCGGCTCGACGCCGCGCCGCGAACGCGTGAGCAGCGGCACGCCGAGGTCGCTTTCGAGTTGTGCGATGCGCTTGCTGATCGCCGACGGCTCGATATGAACCGCCTCCGCCGCCCGCGCCATGTTGCGGTGATCGCACACGGCCACCAGCAGCCGCAGCGTTTTCAGGTCGATGTCGCGCATCCGCCGTCTCCAGGCAATCAGGCATTCAGACATTCCATTCCGGAAACATGGCGGTTCCGAAATACCGCTTTAATGTCCATCAGGAATGTCTAAAGTTAGCACGACGCCGGTGCATCGACACAGGTGAAATCAACGGAGACAAGCGACATGCGGTCGTTCCCCCAGCATGCAGTCATACGCGAAGTCGGCCTGCGCGACGGGCTGCAAAGCATCCCGCGCATTCTTCCGACGAAACACAAGATCGAGTGGATCGGCGACGCGTACGCGGCCGGTCAGCGCGAAATCGAGGTCGGATCGTTCGTGCCCGCGCGCCTGCTCCCGCAACTGGCCGATACGGCCGAGCTCGTCGCGTATGCGAAGACGCTGCCCGGCCTGCGCGTGTCGGTGCTGGTGCCGAACCTCAAGGGCGCGGAACACGCGCTCGACGCGGGCGCCGACCTGATGCTGGTGCCGCTCTCGGCGAGCCGCGCCCACAGCATCGCGAACCTGCGCAAGACCCCCGACGAAGTCGTCGCCGAAGTGGCGCGCATCCGCGCCGCGCGCGATGCGGCCGGCTCGAAGACGCTGATCGAAGGCGGCATCGGCACCGCGTTCGGCTGCACGATCCAGGGCCGCGTCGAGCAATCGGCGGTGCTGCGTTACCTGCATGCGCTGCTCGATGCCGGCGCCGACCGCGTGAGCATCGCCGATACGGTCGGCTACGCAGGGCCGGCCGCCGTCGGCGAACTGTTCGGCAAGGCGCGCGCCGCCGCAGGCGAGCGCTTCTGGTGCGGCCACTTTCACGATACCCGCGGCCTCGCGCTCGCGAATGTGTACGCGGCGCTCGAAACGGGCGTCGCCCGCTTCGACGCGACACTCGCCGGCATCGA
>NZ_JAAGPB010000737.1:0-232 GCF_017104585.1 Burkholderia sp. Ac-20392 | reverse complement strand
AAAAAAAAAAAAACCACCCCCCCCCCCCCCCCCCCCCCACTCAGCCGGACTACGGGGGACTCGCTGTGGCCCGCGTTGCTCATTACGTATCGTCCCCTGACCTCCTTAATTAGCGCCACACGCGCTGCATCCGCCGACGCGTCGACCTGCCCACCAGTATGTGTGTGCGCTCCCGATCATAGTCTGCTCGTTCTCCACTGCCCCGACAGTCTGGTCCATGTGTGGTCGTGCA
>NZ_JAAGPB010000736.1:0-3181 GCF_017104585.1 Burkholderia sp. Ac-20392 | reverse complement strand
CGACGACCGCCTGCCCGGATGCGCGGCGCGTCAGGCGGCCCGCAGCGGCACGTTCGCCTGGCCCGGCCGGCGGTTCGGCGCCATTCCGAGGTGCGCCAGCGTCTCGTCGATGCCGTCGTACTGCACGCCGATCCGGTAGATCGCCTTCGCCTCCTTGCCGGTGGCGAGGTCGCGGCCGAGTTCGCGTGCGATTCGTGCGCACTGCTCGACCTGCTGCACCGACGTCATGCGATTGCCCTTCTGGTCGATGATCGTGTCCTCGATCCCGCAGCGCGGATGCAGGCCCAGCGCCATCGCGACCGTGTTGATCGGCAGCACGTTCTTCATCAGCGATTCGAGCGTGATGCACGCGCCGTCCGGGCAGCGCCGCACGAATTCCATGAAGTTGTACGGATTCGGGCCGTCGAAGCCGCCGCCGATGCCGACCCACGTGACGTTCAGCGGGCCGCGATAGACGCCGCGGCGGATGATCCGTTCGAGCGTTTCCAGCGCGTGCATGCCGGTGAGCTGGAAATGCGGCTGGATACCGGCCGCCTGCAGGCGGCGCAGGTGCTCGTCGACCCAGCCCGGGCCGGCCGGCACGGTCATCTCGCGGTACGCGTCCCACAGCGCGGCTTCGTTCAGCGACGTGCCGGCGATGTCCTTGCGGTTCATCAGCTCGGTGATGTTCATCTGCACGGTGTTGATCGCGACCGTCACCTGGTCGGGCTTCGGCGTCAGCTCGGCGAGCATGTGGCGCGTGTCGTCGGACAGCCATTTCGCATCGGCGCCCTCGCCTTCCGGCGCGAACGAGATCGAGCCGCCCACCTGCAGGATCATGTCGGGCACCGCCTCGCGCAGCCGGCCGAGCAACTCGTTGAACTTCGACAGCCGCTTGCTGCCCTTGCCGTCGAGCTCGCGCACGTGCATGTGCAGCACCGTCGCGCCCGCGTTGTAGCAGTCGACGGCCTTCTGCACGTGCTCGTCCATCGTCACCGGAATGTCTTCCGGAAAATCGGCCGGCATCCATTCGGGGCCGTACGGCGCGACTGTGATGACCACCTTGTCCTGGTTTTCCGGGTGCAGCGAATCGTCGAGAAATTGCATGTCGTCCTCCAGTGGAAATCGTTGTATTTCAGGCGTACGGGCGTGCGTATCCCGCCGCGCCGGGCGGGATGCCCGGCGCGTTGCATGGTTTTTTCAGAGACCGGTTACGGTGCTGCCGTGCTCAGAACGGCACGTCGCCGACGATGCCCGCGCGCTCCATCTTGCGCACGCACGGCGGGTAGTCCATCACCGCGTAGTGCTGGGTGCTGCGGTTGTCCCAGATCGCGACGCTGTTCTTCTTCCAGCGCCAGCGCACCTGGTACTCGGGGATATAAGCCTGGCTGATCAGGTACTGCAGCAACTGGCCGGCGCCGGGGTTCGCGTCCTGCCCGACCCGCACGCGCGCCGGCGTGTGGAAGTTCGTGAAATGCGTCGCGAACGCATTCACGTACAGCACCTTCTCGCCGGTTTCGGGATGCGTGCGCACGACCGGGTGCTCGGCGTCCGGGTACTGCGCCTTCAGCGCGAGGCGTTTGTCGATCGGCATCGCCGCGCCGAAGCTCGCCTCGATGCTGTGGCGTGCGCGCAAGTCGTCGATCTGCTGCTTCACGTGCTCCGGCAGGCGCTCGTACGCAAGCACCATGTTCGCCCACATCGTGTCGCCCCCAACCGGCGGACCGTCGATGCAGCGCAGCACACAGCCGAACGGCGGCGCCACGCGCCAGCTCGCATCGCTGTGCCACGCATTCTCGTAGCGGTCGTTCGGCTGGTCGGGCGACTTGTAGATCCGCACGAGCCCCGGGTGTTCGGGATCGCTGCCGGCAACCGGGTGATCCTCGAGCTCGCCGAAGCGCCGCGCGAACGCGACGTGCTCGGCGCGTGTGAAGTCCTGGTCGCGCAGGAACAGCACGCGATGCCGGAGCAATTGCGCGCGGATCTCGGCGAACAGGCCGTCGTCGTGCACGGCGTCGGCGAGGCTCACATCCAGCAGTTCCGCGCCGATCGCGCAGGTCAGGGGTTCGACTCGCATGCGCGTCTCCTCAGACGATGAACACCGACGAACCGGTCGTCTTGCGCGATTCGAGATCGCGGTGCGCCTGCGCGGCATCCTGCAGCGCGTAGCGCTGGTTGATCTCGATCCGGATCCGGCCGGCCGCGACGTGCGCGAACAGTTCGCCGGCCAGGTCGTTCTTCTCGGCCGGATCGGCGATGTAGTCGGCCAGCGCCGGACGCGTCAGGTACAGCGAGCCCTTCATCGCGAGGCGCTGCGGATCGAACGGCGGGATCGGGCCCGACGCGGTGCCGACGCACACCATCAGCCCGCGCCGCTTCAGCGAATCGAGCGAGCCTTCGAAGGTGTCCTTGCCGACGCTGTCGAACACGACGTCTACGCCCGCGCCGTCCGTCAGTTCGCGCACGCGCTTCGCGACGTCCTCGCGGCTGTAGTCGATCGTATGGTCGCAACCGTGCGCGCGGGCGATTTCGGCCTTGTGCGCGCTGGAGACGGTGCCGATCACTTTGAGCCCGAGCAGCTTCGCCCATTGCGACACGATCAGCCCGACGCCGCCGGCGGCCGCGTGCAGCAGGATCGTGTCGCCCGGCGCGAATGCATGGATGCGGCGCAGCAGGTAGGCCGACGTCAGGCCGCGCATCGTCATCGCCGCGGCCGTTTCGCACGAAATGCCGGCCGGCAGCCGCACGAGCGGCGCGGCGGGGATCAGCCGTTCGGTGCTGTACGCGCCGAGCGTGTTCAGGAAGCCCGTGTAGGTCACGCGGTCGCCGACGGCGACGTTCGTCACGCCGGGGCCGACCGCTTCGACCACGCCGGCCGCCTCGACGCCGAGGCCGGCCGGCAGCGGCACCGGGTACAGGCCACTGCGGAAGTACGTGTCGGCGAAATTCAGGCCGACCGCGTCGTGCCGCAGGCGCACCTGGCCGGGGCCCGGGTCGCCGACGTCGACTTCCTCCCAGCGCAGGACCTCGGGACCGCCGGTTTCGTGGAATCGCACTGCATGTGCCATGTTGTTCTCCGTAGGGTGTCAGTCGGATGCGCGTCGCGCATCGTCGGGTTCGTTCGGTTCGTTCGCGTGTGGCGGCGTCGCGGCTGCGCCGTCCGCCAGCGATTCATCCAGTCCGGCCCAGTCCGCGTCGCAGG
>NZ_JAAGPB010000735.1:0-3199 GCF_017104585.1 Burkholderia sp. Ac-20392 | reverse complement strand
GTCGGGCGGCTCGTCGAGCCATGCATCGAACGCCTGGCCGGCGCCGGCCACGAGCCAGTTGAGCACGCTGCGCCGCGCTTCGCGCGTCGAGCGCGACGACAGGTACGGCCCGGCGACGACGTAGCAGCGATAGACCGCACGCGTGAGCGCCACGTAGACGAGCCGCGCGCGTTCAGCGGCTTGCTCGCGCAGCGCCTGACGCGCCGCATGCTCGGCCGCCTCGTCGTCGCACCCGTAATGCAGCACCGCGTCGCCCGCATCGTCGTGATACTCGCGTGCATCGGGCAGCGCGGACGTGGGCGGCTCGCGCAACCCGCCGTCGTTCAGGAACGGACAGAACACGATCGCGTATTCAAGGCCTTTCGACTTGTGCACGGTGACGATCTGCACGAGGTTGCGATCGGATTCGAGACGCAGCTGCGCTTCCTCGCCGCCGCCGTCGAGCCGCTGCGCGGCGAGCCAGCGCAGCGTCGGCGCGATGCCCGGTTGCGCGGATGCGCGTGCCTGCGTCAGTTCGGCCAGGTGATTGATGTCGGTCACGCGACGCTCGCCGTCCGCGCCGGCCATCAAGCGCTCGGCAATCCGCAGCTCACGCGTGAACGTGCGCCACATCACCGCGAAGCCGCGTTCGCGCCACAACAGCCGATACCGCGAGAAGCGCTCGACCCAGCTCATCGCGTCGGCGCTATCCGCCGCCGATGCTTCACGTTGCGCGTCGCCGTCGCCCTGCTCCATCCGCCACAGCGCACCGGCATCGAGGCCGAACCAGTCGGATGCGAGCGCCGCACGCAAACGCCGCAGGTCGCCCGGTGCATCGATCGCCGCCAGCACGCGTTCGAGCTGCTCGGCGTCATTGGTCGAGAACACCGAGGCCTGCGCCAGTTCGACGCTGCCGATGCCCCACGTGGACAGCACGCGCTTCACGAGACTGCCCTGCCGGTGCGTCTGCACCAGCACCGCGATGTCACCCGGCGACAGCGGCGTATCGCCGAGGCGCACGCGCCCTTCGCGCGCGCCGCGCATCAGCCGCGCGATCTCGGCGGCACAGGCCTGCGCGGCCTGTGCCTGCGCATCACGCTTGAGCAACGTGCCTTCGCCGCCCGGCAACGCCCACACCCGGAAGTCGCCGGCCGGGCCCGGGTCGGTTGCATCGACGAACGGCGCACGCACGCGCGTGCCGGCGCGCACCGCGTAGTAGTCGAGCCCGTCGAGCACGAACGCGCGCGGATTCGACATGAAGAAGCGGTTGCACGCGTCGACGATCGCGGGCGTCGAACGCTGGTTGACCGCGAGCGTGTAGCACGCGCTCGCCCGTGCGCGCGCGGCAAGATAGGTATGCAGATCGGCCGCGCGGAAGCTGTAGATCGCCTGCTTCGGATCGCCGACCAGAAACAGCGGGCCGCCCGGCGCGAAAATCCGGTCGAAGATCGCGAACTGCAGCGGGTCGGTATCCTGGAACTCGTCGATCAGCGCGGCCGGATAGCGTGCGCGCAGCGTCTCGGCGAGCCACGGATGCGCATGCAGCGCGTGGTACAGGTTCGCGAGCAGATCGTCGAACGAGACGACGCGACGCGTGCGCTTGCGCTCGGCCAGCTCGCCCGGCGCCATGTCGAGCCATTCGGCGATCAGCGCGAGCCAGCGCGCGCGCTGCGCGGCCTCGGCCGCCGCCACGGCCGCTTCGAGCGCGTCGGCCACGTCGAAGAACGCGTGTTCGGGCGTCGTGCCGCCTTTTTTCGTGGCCTTCACGAGCGCGGTGCGCGTGAGCTTCAGCGCGGCCTTCGGCAGCGCAGCCGTCGCGTCGCCTTGCGCGAAATGCGCGGTCCATGCGGCCAGCGCATCGGCAACCGCTTCGGGTTTGTGCGAGCGCTGGTTGAGCGCAGGCTGCGCGGCGCGCAGCAACGCATCGATCGCTTCACGCTCGGCCGCCCACATCCGCTCGGCCTCGGCGAAGCACTCGGCCGCGGCCGCCTCGGCCGATTCGTCCGGCTCGGTCACACCGTCCCACCGCAGCGCGGCGAGCGGTTTCTTCAGCCGGCGCGCAAGCTGCGCATCGAGCGCAGCCGGGCCGGCGCCCGATTCGACGAGCCAGATCGCAAAGCCCGGCCAGCGCGCGGCCGCAGGTTCGACGCGCGTGCGCCAGAAATCCGCCGCCAGTTCGAAGCGCAGCGACGCGTCGTCGGCCTCCATGTCGAACGCGAACGGCATCGCCGCCGCGAACGGCGCTTCCTGCAGCGCACGCTGGCAGAACGCGTGGATCGTATGGATCGCGGCCTGGTCGAACGCGCGCAGCGCACGCCGGATCCGCTTCGCGGCCGTCTCGGGATCGAGCGCGCCGTCTTCGCCGAGCGTGGTTTCGAGCAGGCGCTCGATGAACGGATCGCCGCCGTCGTCCCCCGTATCGAGCGCATGCGCAAGCTGCGCGAGCCGGCCGCGAATCCGCTCGTGGAGTTCGGCGGTCGCCGCCTTCGTGAAGGTCACGACGAGGATTTCGTCCGCACCGAGATCCTTCTCCAGCAGCAGGCGCACATACAGCGCGCAGATGTTCCAGGTCTTGCCGGTACCGGCCGACGCCTCGATCTGGTTGACGCCGTCGAGCGGGCATGCGAACACGTCGAGTTCGAGCGCCTGCTGAGGCTGCGACACGGCACTCATGCGACCTCCTTCAGATGCTCGACCAGCGGATCGAACACGAGCCGCGCGAGTGTGCCGAACGGCTCGTCGAGCGATGCATGCGCACCGCGCCACGCGATCGCGATGGCCGGATCGTCGGCCTCGCTCACGACCCGCTCGTTGATCCAGACGCTCGCGGCCTTGGCTTCGCCGTCGGACACCCTTGCCCACGCGCTGCGCGGGAAAAACCGCAGCGGCATGCGCCGCCCCGCGCGAAACAGCGCGGCCAGCGGTGCGAGCTGCTCGAGCGGCGCCGCGACGGGCGTCAGCTCGAATGCACCGCCGCTGCCAAACCACAGCGTGCGGCGCGGGCCGCCAGGATCCACCGCGCAGTAGACGAGATGCGCGAGCCACGCGGACAGGTAGTCGCGCGCACTCGGCCGCGCATAGCGGTAGATGACCTGCCCGGCTGGCGTGAGCCGGTTCAGCGTGCCGTGCAGTTCGAGCGGCGCGCTCACCGCGTCGCCCGACAGCAGCGCGTCGTCAAAGCCGAACAGCGCCTGTTCCGTGTCGGGCCAAGATCGGAAGA
>NZ_JAAGPB010000734.1:0-3348 GCF_017104585.1 Burkholderia sp. Ac-20392 | reverse complement strand
GCCCGCGTTCGGCCGGCGGTGCGATTTCGGCGGCGAACGGCACGGCCTGTTGCGCGATGGTCGCGAGTACGCCGATCGCGAGGCTCGCGACGGCGAGCACGGCCAGCGACGGCGCGGTGGCCGCGACGATCAGCGCGATCGACAGGCCGGCGATCTGCATCAGGATCAGCCCGCGGCGGTCGAAGCGGTCGCCGAGCGGCGCGAGCAGGAACATGCCGGCCGCATAGCCGAGCTGCGTTGCGGTCGGCACCGCGCCGATCCACGACGCGCCGTCGGGAAACGCGGAGCGGAAGCTGTCGAGCAACGGCTGGTTGTAGTAGATGTTCGCGACGGACACGCCCGCGATCGTCGCGAGCAGCAACAGCAGGCTGCGCGAGTAGTGGGGCGAGGCGGCGTCGGTCGGACGGTCGGTGGAGGCGGTGGACATGGCTGCGCGGACGGAAGTGGGGCGGCGCAGCGCGCGGCGCACGCGTCGGGTGCGCAGGCGGGCGGGGCGCCGTCGAGGCTGCCGATCATACCGGAGCGACGTGAATCCTGCCGGACGGGGGCAGAACGGCCAAGCCGGCATGACCGGTGTAACCGGCCGGGCGCCGCCCGTCATCGTGCGTGCTTCAATCCGTCAGTCGACCAGCTCACCCGTCGGTTCATAAAACGGATAAGGCCCGGCCCCTTCATCGACATACACGTGATGCGACGTCATCCCCGTATCGGGCACATAGTGATGGACCGCGAACGCCGGCGGTTCGAGCCGGAACGCGGAGGGCCCATCGGTTCGCAGGTCGAATGCGACCTGGTGCGCGGGCGACGGCACCGCGGCTGCGAGCGTGCCGCCGAAGCGCGTGAACATCGTGCGATGCACGTGGCCGCACAGCACGCGCTCGACGTTCGGATATCCGCGCAGCAGCGCGTCGAGTTTCGCGGAAGCGGCGGGCGCGAGGCGCAGCTTGTCCATGTGGCCGATTCCCGATGCGAACGGCGGGTGATGCAGCGCGACGATCACGGGCCGGTCGCGCGCGGCGTCGAGCTGTGCGGCGAGCCACGCGAGCCGTGCATCGCACAGGTCGCCGTAGCTGGCGCCGGGAACCTGCGAGTCGAGCGCCAGCACGCGCACCGCGCCGACGTCGAGTGCGTACTGCACGAATTCACCTGCCTGCAGCTCGGCGCGATCGGCGAACGCGTGGCGCAGCCCGGCGCGGTCGTCGTGATTGCCGATCATCAGGTAGTACGGAATCTCGAGCGCCGCGAGCAGCCCGCGCAGGTTGCCGTACTCTTCATCGTGGCCGAAATCGGTCAGGTCGCCGGTGACGAGCACGGCGTCGGGGCGCGGCACGAGCGCGTTCAGTTTTTCGATGCAGCGCGAGAGCGCGGCCGCGGTGTCGACGCGCCGGTACGCGAGCTGTCCCGGACGCTTGATGTGGAGATCGCTGATTTGAGCAAGCAGCATCGTCGTTCCTCGGAATTGTCTGATTGTTGTCGCGGCGTCGTGCGCCGCGGTGGGGTGCTGCATGAATGATGCCGGAACGACGGATTACGCGCCGAGCGCGATCAGGCCTTCCGGCGCGATCGTGAGGCCGACCGCCGTGCCGCGTGCGAGCGCGATGCGGCCCGGCACGTCGATCACGAGCGCGTCCGGGGCCGCGTGCTCGATCGTGAGCCGCGTGCGCTCGCCGAGGAACGCGCATGCACCGACCGCGCCGCGCAGCGGCGCATGCGCGGGATCGGCGAGTTGTGCATCCTCGGGGCGGAAGAACCACTCGTCGGCGGCGTGCGGCGTCGCGATCGCGCCGCCCGTGGTGACCAACGTGCCATCGCGCCATTGCCCGGCGAGCCGGTTCAGCGTGCCGATGAACTGCGCGACCGTGCGGTTGGCCGGGTGGTAGTAGATGTCGCGCGGCGTGCCGATCTGTTCGATGCGGCCCGCGCCCATCACGACGATCCGGTCGCCGAGCTCCATCGCTTCGGCCTGGTCGTGCGTCACGTAGACCGTCGTCACGCCGAGGTCGCGCAGCAGCGTATTCATCTCGCGACGCAGCGTGTCGCGCAGCTTTGCGTCGAGCGCGGTCAGCGGCTCGTCGAGCAGCAGCACGCGCGGCCGCACCGCCAGCGCGCGGGCCAGCGCGACGCGCTGGCGCTGGCCGCCCGACAGCTGGTCGATCGGTTTATCCGCATGCGCGTCGAGCCGCATCATCGCGAGCAGCTCATCGACGCGCTCGCGCAGTGCGCGCGGCTCGGTCTTGCGGATCTTCAGCCCGTAGCCGACGTTGCCGCGCACCGTCAGGTTCGGAAACAGCGCGTAGTTCTGGAACACCATGCCGACCTGCCGGCGCTCGATCGGCAGCGCGGTCACGTCGTCATTGCCGAACGCGATCGTGCCGCCGGCGTCCGGCGTGTCGAGGCCCGCGATCAGGCGCAGCGTCGTGGTCTTGCCGCAGCCCGACGGCCCGAGCAGCACGAGCGTTTCGCCCGCGCCGATCGACAGGTCGAGCGGTTCGAGCACGCGGGTGCCGCGGAACGTCTTCGCACAGCGGGTCAGGGTGATGGGGGTGGAATCGAGTTTCATGTCTGCGAGAAATTCAGCGCGGGCGCTTCTTGAGCGCACGCGTGCCGGACGGATCGACACCGAGCCACTGCATCGCGACGAGCAGCGGCAGCGTCATCAGCAGGAACAGGATCGTGTACGCGCTGCCGACTTCGAGGCGCAGCGACGCATACGTATCGGCGAGCCCGACGGGCAGCGTCTTGGTGTCGGGCGTATGCAGCATCCACGTGAGGTTGAATTCGCCGATCGACAGCGTGAGCACCGCGAGCGCCCCCGCAACGATGCCGGGGCGCAGGTTCGGCAGCACGATCGTGACGAAGCGCGTGACGAACGACGCGCCGAGGCTGGCCGCGCCTTCCTCGAGCGTGCGCAGGTCGGCGCCGGCCGCGACGGCCGCGACCGCGCGCACCATGAACGGCAGCGTGAACACGACGTGGCCGACGACGATGAACCACAGGCTCATCCGGAACGCCGTGAAGCCGCCGTACACGACCAGCAGCGCGAGCGCCGACGCGAGGCCGGGCAGTGCGACCGGCAGCACGAGCGCCTCCTCGATCGCACGCGCGACGCGGCTCTTGCTGCGCGCGAGCGCATAGCCGGCCGGCACGCCGACGACGAGCACGATCGCGAGCGTCGCGAATGCCACGTAAAGCGACAGCGCGACCGAGCCGTGATACTGCTGCCACACCTGTTCGAGCCAGCGCAGCGTGAGGCCGCTCGACAGGCCGCGGAAATAGTTGACGGTGAGGCCCGCGAGCACCGACATCACGACGGGCACGATCAGGAATGCGCACAGCAGCAGCGTGACG
>NZ_JAAGPB010000733.1:0-3164 GCF_017104585.1 Burkholderia sp. Ac-20392 | reverse complement strand
ACCGCCGACGCGGAGGTGCCGGAAGAAGCCGCTGCGCAGCCCGCCGACATGCCGGCGTTGTCCGATCCGGCGCAAGGATTGCCGCCGGCTCCGGTCGACCAGCAGGCCGCCCCGGCTGCCCCGATCGTGCCGGCTCCGGCTGTGATCTCGACGAGCACGTCGTCGTAAGCACGCGGGTCGGACTCCCGTGCGACCGGAACGCGGGTCGCACGGGAGTCGATCGAACCCGATGCCCGACGGTCGTTTCCTGTTTGACGGGTGTTGATCCCATCCCCGAGGTCAACACCTCTTTTTGCCTGACGAGGATGCAAGGAGGCCTCAATCATGAGGATCTTTTTGGTCGCTCTGTTGTTGTACAGCGCGCAAGCCGCAGCGCAAGCGGTATTTCAGAACCCGGCGGTCTTCGTGATCCTGGGCGAGCAGACCGCTGCGAATGCCGTGAGCGTCGAGCAGGCGCTGACGACGCTCGGTCGCGCCGACAACACGGCGTGCGCGCCGATGATGATGATCGGCGATCCGCAGATGATCTACATGATGCCGGAGGAAGGTCACGCACCGTCGTGGCAATCGCCGGTGTACGGCCGTGGCGCGCCGTTCGAAGCGCAGAACGGGCCGACGCCGACCGGCAAGACGATCGGCGCGATGCAGCATGCCGAGGACATGCAGACGCAGCCATGGAGCGACGGCAGCGCGATCACGCAGAAGATCGCGGGCGAGTCGAGCGTGACGGCGGCGGACCGGGTGAGCGGGTGGCAGCGCAACGGGCTCAACTCGATCGAGACGGCCCCTGCGACGGAAGTCACGGTGAACGGCAAGACCTACCGCGCCTATCGTGACGACCTCAACCGTTCCACGAAGCCGGTCGTCGAGCCGCAGATCTACACGCAGCGCGTCGTTTTCTGCCGATAACGAAACGTCAATCCGAGGACGGCCCGGCGCTGCGCCGCGGGACCACGATGCCCCGCGCTGCGCGATCCGGCGACGGCCGTTTCGACCACCAAACCAAGCGACGAGGCCATCGTGAACTACTGCTGCCAGATCAGGGTGTCGGGCCCACAGGATCTCGAACGCGAGGCGGGTACGGCGCCGTTCCTTGCCGTCCGGCGCAACCATGTCGTACCGTCGCGGCCACTCGTCTACCTGTCGCAGCAGCACGATGCCGCGCTCGTCGACTGTCTAACGTCGCGCGGCTGGGACGTGTGGCGCGCGAAAACCGTTGCGGACGCACTGAATCTCGTCAGGGCGAACCGTCCGCATGCGGGCATCGTCGATTTCGGCAGCTTCGCATCGCCCGACGTCATGTCGTTCGAGACGCTGCTGCGCGATCCGCGCGTCGGCTGGGTCGCGCTCGCCGACAATGAGCGGCTGCGGGATCTCACCGTCGCGCGCCTGATTCGCCACTGCTGCTTCGACTACGTGCGCAACGCGACCGCCTATACGACGATCGGCTATCTGGTCGGCCACGCATACGGGATGCTGAAGCTCGCGGACGGCAGCCCGGACGCCGATGCGGCGTCCCCCGGCGGCACGATGATCGGCTCGTGCGATGCCATGCGCCGATTGTTCGCGACGATTCGCAAGGTCGCGAACACGGACGCCACCGTATTCATCGCCGGCGAATCCGGCACCGGCAAGGAACTGACGGCGGCGGCGATCCACCAGGAGTCGTTGCGCGCCGACGCGCCATTCGTCGCCGTGAACTGCGCGGCCATTCCGTCGACGCTGCTGCAGGCCGAACTGTTCGGCCACGAGCGCGGCGCGTTCACGGGCGCGCACCAGCGCAAGATCGGCCGGATCGAGGCCGCGCACGGCGGCACGCTGTTTCTCGATGAAATCGGCGACATGCCGTTCGAGAGCCAGGCGAGCCTGCTGCGCTTCCTGCAGGAAGGCACGATCGAGCGGCTCGGCGGGCACGCGTCGATTCCGGTGGACGTGCGGATCGTATCGGCGACCCACGTCGATCTCGAGGCCGCGATGCAGGCGGGGCGGTTCCGTGCCGACCTGTACTACCGCCTGTGCGTGCTGCGCATCGACGAGCCGCCGCTGCGCGTGCGCGGCCGCGACATCATGCTGCTCGCCGACTATGTGCTGCGGCGCTATCGCGGCGACAGTTCGCACCGGATTCGCGGCTTCATGCCGTGCGCGATCGAGGCGATCCACAACTATCCCTGGCCCGGCAACGTGCGCGAACTGATCAACCGGATCCGGTTCGCGGTCGTGATGACGAACGGCCCGATGATCTCGGCCGCCGATCTCGAACTGCACCCGTACACGTCGCGGCGGCCGCCGACGCTCGCGGAAGCGCGCCGGCAGGCCGAGCGGCACGCGATCGAGGAAACGTTGATGCGCCACCGCCACCAGCATGCGGACGTGGCGGCCGAACTGGGCATCTCGCGCGCGACGCTGTATCGGCTGATGACCGCGCACGGGCTGCACGGCTGACGCGCCGCGGCGCACCGCCGCTCAAGACCGCGCGACGTCGGCCGTTAAGACAGGAAACGGCCCGTCCGGACCGCCGGTGCAGCCATGCGCGCGCGGCCGGCACGCGGCGCATCACGCTTATCCGAGGTTACCGTGGCAGAGTGCAGTCACTGCGGCAGGACGTTCCTGGTCGGCGGGCAGTCGATCGACGGCCGCCGCTATTGTCGTGCGGCGTGCGCGCAAGCGCATCCGATCGTCGTCGAGGCAGAACGGGTGCCCGACGCGAAAGTCTGGGAGTACGTGCACGACTGGCGTTACGGGCCGTGCCCGATCTGCCGTCGCGACGACCAGCCGGTCGACGTCCATGCGTCGCATCGCGTCGTGTCGCTGCTGTTCGTCACGCGCTGGGCGACGCGGCGTCACGTGTGCTGCCGGCGTTGCGGCCGCAGGAAGCAGGCGGTCGCGCTGCTTGCGTCGGCAGCGTTCGGCTGGTGGGGGTTGCCGTGGGGCCTCGTGCTGACGCCGATCCAGCTCGTGCGCAACGCACTCGGGCTGGCCGCTCGTGATCCGGCGGTCGCGACGCAGCAGTTCGAGCAGCTCGTGCGGCGCAAGCTCGCGGCACGCCGGTTGCGGCGCGCACGGCAGGGATCGGAAGAGAGACGTGTAGGGAAAGAGTGTATGTCTCTGTGTAGCTTTCCGGTCGCTCGCTGAGCGGAAAATCTAAACACGACTGAGATTGATGT
>NZ_JAAGPB010000732.1:0-2828 GCF_017104585.1 Burkholderia sp. Ac-20392 | reverse complement strand
CAACATGATGCCGCAGGGCGCGGCGGGCGGCGAGCCGGCCGACGTGCCGCCACCGGGCCCGAACGGCGTGCAGGGCGACCCGCCGCTGCCGCGCACGCCGCCGCCCGCGCAGTACTGAGTCGACCCATGGCCGGCGCGTGACGGCGTGGTGCGCGAAACGCGTGCCCAAAACTTTCCGTCGGCTTGTAAAAAAGCGGCTGTGGCGCGCCCGAAAATCGGGGTGCGAATCCGCGCGAACCGCGGCACGGGGTGATCGGCCCCCTTGGCATGGAAGCTGCATGAATCCTGACCGAATACGAAGCGAAACCCGTGATACGTCAGGAGGACCATCGATGTCCGTCTCGCTTGCGCTGCAGATGCGACAGCATCTTGCACTTACGCCGAGGCTTCAGCAGTCGCTGCGGTTGCTGCAGTTGTCCTCGCTCGAATTTCAACAGGAATTGCGTCAGGCGCTCGATCAGAATCCGTTTCTCGACGATGGCCAGGGCGACGAGGAGCCTGCCGCCGACACACCGGGGCCGCAGGCCGAAGCCGCCGCGCCCGAAGCGGCGCCCCAGGCTGATGACGTTCGTCAGCCGGACGGCGAGGTGCCCGAAGTGCCCGAGGTGTCCGAAGTGTCGTTGACGGCCGCGCCCGCGACGCGCGGCACGAGCCGCCAGGGCGACGAGTCGGGCGGGTTGTCGCCCGGCGAATGGCTGGCTGCTGAACCGTCGCTGCATCAGCAACTGCACGACGCGTTGCGGCTCTATCCGCTGAACCGGCGCGACCGCGAAGCCGCGCGCATCGTGATCGACGCGCTCGACGACGACGGCTACCTGCGCCAGGAACTGGTCGAACTGCTGGTCGCGGCCGATCCCGCGCTGCTGTTGTCGGAGCAGGATCTCGCGGTCGCGCTGCGGCTCGTGCAGATGCTCGACCGGCCCGGCATGGCCGCGCGCTCGCTGTCCGAGTGTCTCGTGCTGCAGCTCGACGCGATCCCGGCCGGCACGCCGGCGCTCGCGGAAGCGAAAGCGATCGCGCGCGAGCATCTCGAGCGGCTCGCACGCCGCGAGACGGCCGAGATCCAGCGGCGGATCGGCTGCAACCCGCAGACGCTGCAGGCCGCCTGCGCGCTGGTGCGCGGGCTCGACCCACGCCCCGGCAATCACTACGGCAGCACGCGCGGCGACTACGTGGTGCCCGACGTGATCGTGCGCCAGGTGCGCGACGACTGGATCGTGACGATCAACCCGGCCGTGCTGCCGCGTGCGCGGCTGCACGAACGCTATGCGACGCTGTTCGCGCAGTCGAGCGGCGAGCGCGATTCGCCGCTCGGCCAGCAGTTGCAGGAAGCGCGCTGGCTGATCCGCAACGTGCAGAAGCGCTTCGATACGATCCAGCGCGTCGGCGAATGCATCGTCGCGCGACAGCGCGATTTCTTCCGCTATGGCGAGATCGCGATGAAGCCGCTCGTGCTGCGCGACATCGCCGAGGAGCTCGACCTGCACGAATCGACCGTGTCGCGCGCGACGGGCAACAAGTACATGGCCACGCCGCACGGCACGTTCGAGTTCAAGCATTTCTTTCCGCGCAAGCTCGAGGCGGCCGGCAAGGGCGTGTGCTCGGCGGCGGCCGCGAAGGTGCTGATCCGCGACATGATCGCGGCCGAGCGGCACACCGATCCGCTGTCCGACGTCGCGCTCACGCACAACCTCGCGGGCCGCGGCATCCTGCTTGCGCGTCGCACGGTGACGAAGTATCGCCAGGCGATGAAGATTCCACCGGCCGACCTGCGGCGCCGCGACGCCGCATGACGGCTGCCCGGGCGAGCCCATCGCGCGCGCGTGCCGACCGTCTGTCGACGCGCGCGCCCACGACAGGAGCGCAACCATGCCAGCAAAATCGCAAGCGCAGCAGCGTGCCGCGGGAGCCGCACTGTCGGCCAGACGCGGCAAGACGAACATGAAGGATCTCAAGCCGCCGGCGCAGTCGATGGCCCGGTCGATGAGCGAAAAGGCACTCGAAAAAATGGCGTCCACGCCGAGGCGCGGCAAACCGGAGCACAAGCACGATGCGTGAACGGCGACGACGTGTCCTGACCACTGCTGCCATCCAGGAGGTATCCATGCTTCGATACGCGGTCATCTTCTTCATCATCGCGATCGTCGCGGCCGTGTTCGGCTTCGGCGGCATCGCGGCCGGCGCGGCCGAGATCGCGAAGATCCTGTTCTACATCTTCGTGGTGATCTTCCTCGTCACGCTGCTGCTGGGCGTCGTGCGACGATGAGCGGCGCGCCCGACCGGTCGCAGCGCGTCGCGGAACTCGAGCACGCGCTCGCGAACGGCTTCCCGTCGCAGTCGACCGTCGTCGTGCATGCGGACGACGCGTCCGGGCGGCTGACGATCCAGGTGTCGTGGGTGCGGGTGCCGTCCGACGAGGACGCGCGCGAATGGCGTTGCGCGGTCGACCTGCGCTTCGATCCGGACGTGATCACGCGCTATGCGTCGCTCGGTGCGGACGACCGGCTGCGCGTGCGCACGCATCTGTGCGACAGCGCGCGGCGCGCGGTGGACGAGCGCAAGCCGCGCGTCGAGGATGCGGCGATCGAATGCAACGTCGCGCTCGACGTGACGCGCGCCGAATTCGACGAGGCGCTGCGCGCGCCCTGACGCGAGGGCCGCCTGGCGGGCGCGGCGCTTCGCGTGGCCGTTGCCTCCCCGAACGCGGCGAGCGCATGTCGATGCCTCTCTCAACCACCTCGACGCGGCCATTCTCATGGCGGCGCGGTTGCGCGGCCCGGCGCATCGTCATGCACGCATCAGCGCCGATGCTGCAGCCGGTGATACCG
>NZ_JAAGPB010000731.1:0-237 GCF_017104585.1 Burkholderia sp. Ac-20392 | reverse complement strand
AAAAAAAAAAAACCACCCCCCCCCCCCCCCCCCCCCCCCCCCCTTCACTTATCAATCGCTCATATTCAATCTCAAGTAGTCGCTCACATTGTACTTATTAGAACTCTTGCACTACATTCTTACTCTATGAGCAACCTACACATCCATATATCTGTCTCCCTACCATACGTCTAAACATCTGCTCTCCACTATGTACGTCATACAGTACTGACAGATGCTCTTCATATATCGTTGTGC
>NZ_JAAGPB010000730.1:0-3090 GCF_017104585.1 Burkholderia sp. Ac-20392 | reverse complement strand
CAGACGCCGCGGCTTCCGGCGCGGCGCCGAACGGGTTGCCTGCGGCAGCGAGCCACGCGAGACGCGGCAGGCGCAGCAGCCAGTCGGGCAGCGCGTCCAGCCGGTTCGCGGACAGTCGCACCAGTTCGAGCGCGCGGCATGCGGCCATTTCCGCGGGCAGCGCGCGCAACCGGTTGCCGGCAAGCATCAGCTTCTGCAGCCGCGAGCAATCGCCGATGTCGGCCGGCAGTTCGTCGATGGCGTTGTCGGTGAGGATCAGCCAGCGCAGCGCGCGCGGCAGCGACCCGCTCGGCACCGTCTGAATCCGGTTCGCCTTGAAGCCGATCATGTCGAGCTGCCCGCACGCGCCGAGCACGTCGGGGAAGGCGGTGAAGCGGTTGCCGGACGCGAACAGGATGCGCAGGCGATGCAGCCGCGGCAGGTCGTCCGGCAACGCGGACAGCGCATTGCCGGTCAGGTCGAGCACTTCGAGCGTGTCGGCAAGATCGAAGATCTCGCGCGGGAATGCCGTCAACCCGCATGCGAGCTTGAGTTGCCGTGCGCCGGCGAGCTGCCCGGCCTTCAGTTGTTCGAGGGTGTTTGTCACGCGGAGAAAACGGGTGGCGGTTGCGACGATCGTCGGGTCGATCGCCCGAATTCTACCGGGATCGCCTGCGTGAATCCCTTCAATGTGTCACACCCCCTTCACAAACGCGCAACGTCACGCTAGAATTGCGCCCCTTGCAGTGCCGACGTGGTGAAATTGGTAGACACGCTATCTTGAGGGGGTAGTGGCGAAAGCTGTGCGAGTTCGAGTCTCGCCGTCGGCACCAGGATTTCTTCTCTCATCGTTGCGCGACATGCGACAAACGCATTCCGGCAACGATCGACGATCATCCCGCGCAATCGCGCACCGCTGTTTCCGATTCCCACATCAGGCTGCAACCAGGCACCACGCTGCTGCGAATTCGCGCGCGCTCCCGACTGCCGTCCGGACAGCCGGAAGCGTACGTGTACGCCACGTCACTCACGACGCCAGCACATCATCCCCCTTCACCGCATACGCCGCCTCGCGCCGCCGCAACCGCATCGCGATCAACGCGGCCAGCACCGCCAGCGCCACACCGGCCAGGAACCCGCCCGTATACCCCACCTTCGCAGTGAGCGACAAAATCGTCGACGACGCGATCAGCTCGCCGAGATCGCGCGTGCTCTGCACGGCCGTCACGTCGGTGCCGGCCTGGTCGCTGCCGCCCGCGAAGCGCATGCCGGCCGTCATGATCGACACCGACGTGATCCCGGTCGCCAGCGAACCGAGCACCGTGCACAGCCACGCCCACGACGACGACACCGGCAGCCACCCGCTCGCCTGCGCGAACCACAGCAGCGCGGCCGCGCCCGCACAGCTCACGCCGGCCGTAAACGCAGGCCACAACCCGAGACGCCTGACGAGCCACGCGCCGCCGCCGCAACCGAGCACGACCGTCACGATGCCGCCGGCCATCCCGAGTTTCCCGATCGCGTCGAGCGTCCAGCCCGCGTCGTTGAGAAACAGCTTCGACAGGCCGAAGCCCGATACGGCCGTCATCGCCGACAGCAGCGCGAGCGACAGCAGCGACCACGAGCGCGGCCGCTTCGCGAAGCGCACGAGGCTCGCATTGTGTTCAGCTTGCACACGTGCGCGGTCCGCATCGCGCGGCAACACCCACAGCACGCAGCCCAGGCTTGCGAGCGGCACGGCGGCCAGCGCGAGAAACGCCACGCGCTGGCCGAACAGGCCAATCAGCGTCAACGTGCCGGCGCCACCGCCGAAGAAGCCGATCATCACGCCCGCGATCTGGATCGCGTTGATCTTCGCGAGCGTGTCGCCGCTGAAGTGCTCGGCGGCCATCCCGTCGTTCGCGATGTCCTGCGTCGCGCTCGCGAGCGATGCGACAGCCAGCAGACCGACCGCCCATCCGGCCGTCGCGACCGTCATGCCGATCTGCGCGAGGCTGCCGAGGCACAGCACGACGAGCGTCTGCATCGGCAGCATCCAGCTGCGCCGCCGGCCGATGCGCGGCGACCAGCGGTTGTCGACGACGGGCGCCCACAGGAATTTCACGACCCACGGCAAGCCGACGAGCGGCAGGAACGCCAGTGCGTGAAGCGGCGCGCCATCATGGCGCAGCAGGGTCGGCATCGCGTCCATCGCAATGCCGATCGGGATTCCCTGTGACAGGTAAAGCAGCGTGATCGTGATGACCAGGCGGCGATGTTCGAGCAGATCGCGCATCGAAGTCTCCAGTTGCATGAAATTAAAAAGGTTCGGCGCCGGCCGGCACGCGCGCGGTCTGCATCGCGTCGCGACGCGGACGGCGCGCGGCACGCACCAGCAACGCGCCGAATGCGACGAGTGCCGCGTCGATCGGCCAGTACACGGGTTCGCCTGTACCGAGCAGCGCGATCGCGCAGTGCGTCACGCCGGCCAGCCCGTACGCTGCGCCGGCCGCGCGCATCAGCCTACGCAGCCAGGCCGCACGATCGGCCACACAGGCCGCGAGCGCGACCGTGCCGCCCCACACGGCCCAGAACAGCATCGCGAGTACGTGGTCGACGTGCACGCCATCGGGTAACGCACGCCCTGCGAACAGCAGTACGCCGCCCGCGAGCACGAGCCCGCCGCATGTGCCGACGGCGACCGCGGCCAGCACGTTCGCGGAACGATCCTGCTGCGTGCGCCGCCGCTCGATCCACAGATGCAGCCCCGTTGCACACAGCGCACACGCAGCGAGCCCCATCAGGAAATGCACGACGCGCAGCACGCCGCCCATCGCACCCACCCAGCCGTATTGAGCGAAGTGCAGCGGCTGCACCGCGATGAACGCACGCAGCCAGAAGCCGCGGCCGCGCGACGTGGCATCCGCGAGCCATTGCCCGTTTGCCGCGCGGTACAGATGTCGCTCGAACACCGCCGTACTCGGCAGGCCGGCGGTCGTACCGGCAATCTCGACGCGCGCGTTCGCATCGCCCCAGCCGTGCAGCACGATCGCTTCGGGCCGGAAATCCGGCATGCGTGCCGCGTCGCGCCGCAGCAGCGCATCGAGATCGGGCGCACGTTGCCACGCGCCA
>NZ_JAAGPB010000729.1:0-3192 GCF_017104585.1 Burkholderia sp. Ac-20392 | reverse complement strand
CGAGCCCGTTGGCGCCGTTCGCGCCGATGAAGCATTGCGTGACGTCGAAGCCCGCGTTGCGCTTGCGCAGCGGCGCGAGCGCGTCGATCACGGTGCCCGCCGCGTCGGCGAGCACGACTTCGACGCCGAGCACGTGGCGGCGCACGTCACCGTACTTGATCAGGCGGCTGCCGCCCGCGTTCGCGCCGACGAGGCCACCGGTCGACGGATCGCTGCCGAGGTCGATCGGCAGGCAGAGGCCGGTTTCGGCCGCCACGCGGTTGATGTCCGACAGCCGCGCACCGGCTTCGACCGTGATGCTGCGATTCGCCGCGTCGAACGCGCGCACGGCGCGCATCCGGTCGAACGACACCACGCATTGCGTACCGCTGCGATCGGGCACCGCGGCGCCGACGAGCCCGGTGCGCGCGCCCTGCGCGACGAGCGCGATGCGGTGCGCGGCGGCGACCCGCGCGAGCGCGCTCGTGTCGGCGGTCGAGGCCGGCCGCGCGACGCCGAGCGCGATGCCGCCGTGGAGCGTCACATCCGTTACATACGATGAGCACGCGTCAGCCGATGTACCGTCGAGCCAGCCGTCGCCGAGCGTCGCGGCGAGCGCATGCCGCTGCGCGGCGCGGTCGGGCAGCGCGCTCATCGTCAGCCGGCCCGCACGAGCTGCTTGCGCAGCCGGCCGCGCACGACGACCAGCGCGATCAGCGGCACGACGCCGCCCCACAGCGGGCTGTGGCGCATCGTGATCGACACCGCGAGCGCGACGACGGTGACGGCGAGCAGCACGATCGACAGCGAACGCACGCGTCCCTGGTCGACGAACGCACCGTCGACGAAACCACGGTCCGACCACGCGGTATGCACGATGCCGACGACCAGCACGCAGACGAGCATCGCGGCCGGCCCGAGTTCTTCGCCCCACAAACGGCTACCTGTCGGCGACACGAGCGCCAGTACCGCACCGATCACGAGGAACAGGTCGACGCCGATCGCGATGCTGTTGCGGTCCGCGCGGCGGATCAGCCATGCGCCGTGCACGAGCGCGAGCACGCCGCCGATCAGGAACGCGTGCGTCCAGCGCACGTCCGGTTGTTCCGGGCCGAGCCGGCCGTAGAACAGGAACACGATCGCCGGCAGGAAGTTGCTCGCGTGCAGCAGGTAGTCGGTGATGGGATGGCTCGATTTCATCGGGGGATTCTCCTTCGTCGAAACGTCGTAACGTCGAAACAGCGGACGACGCGTCAAGCGTCGTGCCAGCGGAACAGCCGCGCGGCGGCGAACAGGAACAGCGCCGTGCTCGCGGTCATGCCGAGCAGTTGCGGCGCGAGCTGCGCGTACGGGGCGCCGTCGACCAGCGCGCCGCGCAGCGCGACCGCGAACTGGTTGGTCGGCAGGAATGCAAGTACCGACTTGAGCCAGGCCGGTGCGTCGTGCATCGGGATCGTCAGGTCGCTGAAGAACAGCAGCGGGTAGTAGGTGACGTTGCACGCGAGTTCGGCGGCGGCCAGCGATTTGGTGCGGCTCGCGAGCAGCACGCCGATGCTGAGCACCATCGCCGCGCCGAGCAGCACGATCGGCAACGCGCGCAGCCCGTCCGGCGTCGCAATCGGCAGCGCGATGCCGAACGCGACGCGTGCGACGGTCAGCAACACGAGCGCCGACAGCGCCATCATGATCATCCGCGCGACGATCAGCGCGGCGAGGAACACGCCGCGCGAGACCGGAAAGCACACGTACAGCTTGAACGTATTGCGTTCGCGCAGCGACGCGATTGCGGTCGTCGTCGAGTTGAGGCCGATCGCCATGAACGCCATCACGAGAATGCCGGTCGCGAAGAACGCGCCATAGTCGAACGGGCGGCGCGCCGGTGCCGCGTTTTCGAAGCGCGCCTGTGCGGCGGGCAACCCGAGCCGCTGCGCGGCGCAGCGCGCGAGCGCGATCTCGACGACGCGCGACGCGGCCTTGACCGCGAGCGAGCCGTTGAAGTCATAGCGGATCGTCGCCGGCGTGCGCTCGTCGTTGCCGAGCACGACGGTCACGCGATCGGCCGCCGCGCCGCGGCCGTCGAAGGTCGCCTTCACCGTGTCGCTGTGCGTGAGGCTCGAGACGATCTGCGCTTCGCACGCGCGGCTGTACGGCGTCGCGCCGCCGGGCACGTCGAATGCGATGTCTGCAGTGCCGAGCGAACCCGACCCGCCGAACGCGAACAGCATCACGCTCAGCAGGAACACCGGGAACACGAGCGTCCAGAACAGCGACGAGCGGCTGCGCAGGTAGCCGAGCAGCTCGTTGCGCACGAGGATCAGGAACACCTTAGTCATGGGAGGGGCCCTCGGTACAGAGGCGCAGCAGGTCGCCCGGTGTGCTCGGCGCGAGCGCGAGATGCTGGATGCCCTGTTCGCCGACGATGCGGTGCACGTTCGGATGCAGCGTCGCATCGCCGAACACCTCGACGACATGCGCGGCCGACACGCGCACGCCGGTCACGCCCGGCAGCGCCGCGAGGCGCTTGCGCAGCGCACGCGCGTCGGCTTCGTCGCGGCAATGCAGGACCGCGCGCGCTTCGCCGACGAGCTCGGCGCGCAGCGCGTCCTTGTCGCCCTGGTAGCGCACGCCGCCGTCGCGTACCCACACGAGATCGTCGACGACGGCGAGCTCTTCCTCGGCGTGGCAGATCATCGCGACGCTCGTGCCGCGCGTGCGGTGGCGCAGCAGGTCGATCACGACGCCCGCATAACGGCGGTCGAGGCCGGTGAACGGTTCGTCGAGCACGGCCAGTTCGGGCCGGTGCGCGAGCGCGACGTAGAGATCGACGCGCTGGCGCTGCCCCTTCGACAGCGCGCGGCACGGCTTGTCGAGCAGTTCGGCGATGCCGAGCGCATCCGTGACCGCGGCGTCCGCGTGCACGTACATCGCGCGGTGCAGTGCGACGATCTCCGACACGCGGAGATGGTCGGGATACTCGACCTTCTGCAATTGCGCGCCGATGCGCCGCAGCGACGGCGTATCGCGCATGAAGCGCGTGGCCGGCACGTCGAGCACGCGCACGTCGGTGCCGCCGCGCCGGAAGCCGAGCAGCGTTTCGAGCAGCGTGGTCTTGCCGGAGCCGTTCGGCCCGACGATCGCGGTGATCGCGCCGAGCCGGAACCGCACATGCCGCGCGGAAAAGCGGAAATCGCCGGCCGCGACGTCGATCGCGCG
>NZ_JAAGPB010000728.1:0-3032 GCF_017104585.1 Burkholderia sp. Ac-20392 | reverse complement strand
GCCGCACGAACCCGCTGCGTCGCGGCTCGTGCGCGGCCGCGGGGTCGCCTATGCGCGCTACGTGCACAGCCGCTTCCCCGGCTTCGGCGCCGCGTGGTCGGCCTGGATCGTCGACCTGAGCGTCGATCGCGTGTCGGGCGAGATCCGCATCGAACGCGTCACGGTCGGCCAGGACACGGGCACGATGATCAACCCGGATGGCGTGCGCCACCAGATCCACGGCAACGTGATCCAGGTATTGAGCCGCACGCTGAAGGAGCGCGTGCGCTTCGCCGACGGCAAGGTCGCGTCGCGCGAATGGGCGAGCTATCCGATCCTGACCTTCGCGGAGGTGCCGGACGTCGATGTCGTGCTGATGCCGAGGCAAGGCGAGCCGCCGCTCGGCGCGGGAGAATCGGCGTCGGTGCCGGGCCCGGCCGCCGTCGCGAATGCATTGTTCGATGCGACCGGTGTGCGGTTCTACGCGCCGCCGTTTACGCCGGAGGCGATCCGGGCGGCGCTGCGCGACGCAGGCAGGCTGATGACAGCCGACGCGGCTGGTGCGCAGATGGCAACCAGCACGGCTTAACGGCTGCCGGTTTCATCGCGGAATCAAGTGCAAGCCCGCCGACAAACGGGCCGGCCAGACTGGCATGACTGCCGCCCCGCGCGCGACGCGCATCATGCGTCGCCGTCTTCTTCCATCATCTTGCGCAGCAGGAACTGCAGCGCGACCCGCTCGCCCGGATTGAGCGCGCCATACGTGCGCTCCGTCACCTGCCGCGCGAACGGTACCGTGCGGTCGATCAGCGCGAGACCGGTTGCGGTGGCGCGCACGATCAGCTTGCGACCGTCGTTCGGATCGGGCAGCACCTCGATCAGCGCGCGCGCCTTCAGCCGATCGACCACGCCGCGGATCGTCGCCTGGTCGATCGCGGTCGCCTTGACGATGTCGTTCAGCGAGCACCCCTGGCGCTCCTTGACCGCACACAGCGTGACGAACTGCGCAGCCGTGAGATCCGAATCGGGGATCGCTTCCTGGAAGATCGACACGTGCCGCTGATACGCGCGGCGCAACAGGTGCCCGACCTGGTCGTGAAAGTCGTAGGAATCCTTGGAAGACGCCATGAAGGTGCAGGCCCGTGCCGCATGTAAGTGAAAGACAAGCAGTGTACACCCTCAATTTGGCCCGGCCGGCGGCCAGCTTGCCGCTTCATTGCGGTGCATCAGGATTCGCGGCACCGGGCACGCAGCGCGCCTGACGATCGCCTGACGGCTGCACATCGTCCGCCGGAAACGTCGTCGAAACGGCAGGCCATGCACGTTCGCACCTGCTGCTGCGCACGTGCTTGCGCGCTTCTGCAAACTTCCGTGCATACACTTCACTTTTAAGCGCATACGCACGAATTTTGTGCATACCGCCGCATCTCCACACCCTCTTTCAAAACGTAGGAATCACCATCAAAAACCTCATTAAACACGCGGCTTTTCTTACGCAAACGCTTGCCTGAACGTGGCCGGAATCGTGCCTGTGCGATTCGGTATTTTCTAGTGTGTACGCTATTTAATTGCCGTGATATACAGACTCCAGTGCGCAGCGGAACGTCCGCTCGCGTCGATCGGCCACCCATTCATCCGTCACATTCGAACAGGGGCAATCCCATGTCTACCGCACACCCGAGCGCCGCCGTTTCCCCCGACGACGCGCTGCACGGCAATCTCTATCGCAAGGTCACGCTGCGCCTGATTACCCTCTTCTGCCTGTGCTACTTCGCGGCCTATCTCGACCGCATCAACATCGGGCTCGCGAAACTCCAGATGCTCGACGCGCTGAAGTTCAGCGATACCGTGTACGGGCTCGGCGCCGGCCTGTTCTTCGCCGGCTACATCCTGTTCGAAGTCCCGAGCAACCTGGTGCTGCAACGCGTCGGTGCGAAGCTGTGGATCGCGCGGATCATGATCACGTGGGGCCTGCTGTCGGGTGCGACGATGTTCGTGCACACGCCGACGCAGTTCTACCTCGTGCGCTTCCTGCTCGGTGCGGCCGAGGCCGGCTTCCTGCCGGGCGTGCTGCTGTACCTGACGCAGTGGTATCCCGATGCGCGCCGTGCGCGGATCGTCGCGCTGTTCATGGTCGGGCTGCCGCTGTCGAGCATGATCGGCAGCCCGATCTCCGGCTGGATCATGCGCGCGTTCGACGGCACGCACGGGCTCGGCGGCTGGCAGTGGCTGTTCCTGCTCGAAGCGCTGCCGTCGGTGCTGCTCGGTTTCGCGGTGCTGCGCTGGCTGCCCAACAGCATCGAATCCGCGCAGTGGCTGAATGCCGACGAGAAGCACGCGTTGCGTGCGAACCTCGACGCCGACCCGTCCGGCAACAAGAGCCATGCGCTCGGCAAGGCGTTCTCCGATCCGAAGGTATGGGCGCTCGGCCTGATCGACCTGTGCGTGCTGCTCGGCCTCTATGCGGTGAGCTTCTGGCTGCCGACGATCCTGCGCGACACCGGCGTGAAGGATGCGTATCACATCGGCTGGCTGATGGTGATCCCGAATGCCGCGGCCGTGCTCGCCACGCTGTACTGCGGCGCCAGTTCCGACCGCGCGCGCGAACGCCGCTGGCACATCGTCGTGCCGTTCATGGTGTCGGCCGTCGCGCTGGCGATCGCGGCCTCGTCGTCGCACGGCACGTTCGGCACGGTGCTGCTGTTCTCGCTGATCAACGCGGGCGCGGCCGCCGCGATGCCGGTGGTCTGGGCATTGCCGTCGACGTTCCTGAAGGGCTCGGCCGCCGCCGGCGGGATCGCGTTCGCGTGCTCGATCGCCAACCTCGGCGGGTTCGGCAGCACCTACTTCATCGGCTGGCTGCGCGACACGTTCCATTCGCAAAGCGCGGGGCTGTACGGTTTCGCCGCGTGCATGGTGATCGGTTGCGCCCTCGCGCTCGCCTATCCGGCCCGGCTCGTGAACCGCTGACGCAGCGCGTCGCTCGCGCGACGCGGTCGTTTTTACAACCGCGCCGGTCGCGCGGGCCGACCCACCCCACACTACCTGCCCCA
>NZ_JAAGPB010000727.1:0-3263 GCF_017104585.1 Burkholderia sp. Ac-20392 | reverse complement strand
ATCGGCTCGACCGTGCGGCTGTCGTACAGCAGCGCGACGGCGATCGTATCGCGGCCGAGCCGCTCGGTGCCGGGATCGACCGCGCGCCAGCCGTCGCCGAGTTGCACGGCGAGACGCTGCACGGCGCTAGCGTCGCCGTAGCCGTTGTTTGCGATTTCCATCAGTCCGATCACGTCGGCACGCAGCGCGCGCAACGCCGCGACGATCTTCGCCTCCTGCCGCGCGAACGCGGCGGGCGTTTTCGCGCCACGGTTGGCCGGTGCGTCGAATCCGCCGCCATTCCCGTCGCCGTTGAAATAGTTGAATACGTTGAACGACACGATGCGCACGTTGGCATCGGGATGCCGGACCGGCGCATCGGTACGCGGGTTCGTGGCGGCATCGAACACCGGCGCCATGCCGGCCACCGGTTGCAGCCGCCACGCGCCGTAGCGCAGTTCGAGCACGCCTTCGACGCCGCGTACCGTGTAGCCCGCGCGCAGCGTGTTGGCGGCGCTCAGCGCGGGCGGCGGATAGCGCACGGTCGCGGGATCGAGGCGGTACGAGCCGTCGTCGAGCACGATGCGGTTGCGTGCGTTGGCTGCTGCGAGCGCGGCGGCCTCTGCCGGTGGTGCGACGTGGGTCGGGATGCGCAGCCGGCCGTTACTGAGGACGACGCTGCCGTAGCGGCCGAGTTCGTGGGTATCGCTGACCGTCAGCGTTTGCGGCAGGCGCACCCGCATGCCTTCAAGCGCGGCCAGCACTGCCTGGGTGGGGACTGGCAGTGTGAGCGTTGCAGGCGTGACCTTCTGCCCGCGGGCGCAGACGGTCACGCCGCCCCACAGCGTGAATTGCGTCCGGCCGTATCGCTCGTCGACGCGGCCCGTGAGATGCACGAGATCGCCGGCCTGCGCGCGCGTGGTCGGCGCGTACACGAACACGCCTTCCGGAACGCCCGGCCGGTGCCGTCGCTGCGCGTCGGCCTGCTGGACGAAGAAGCCGCCGAGGCCGTCGGCGCCGCCGAACGCAGCGGTGACGACCGCTTCGATCGAGGTCGTTTGCCCGGCCAGCGGCGACGGGCCGCCGGCGCCGCGAAGGTCGGCAATCGGCGTGGTTGCGCCGCCGCAGCCGGCGCTGACCGGCGGCGCGGCCGCGGCCGGCCGGGCGGAGAAGGCGGCGAGCGCACTCAGGGCGATGAACGGTGCAACGGCAAGCGGCACAAGCAGGCGTGACATGGGGCGGTCCACAGGAAGAAAATCCGACGGTTCGGGAAAGCATCTTGACGGCAAAATGTCAGGAAGCGGCCGAATTGGCCGTCCGGCCAGTTGCCGATTGGCCGACGATGCAAGCCGCACGGCGGCTGCTACGCTTTTGCATCGGCCGGCGCATCCCGATCGCGCAGCGAACGCTGCCGCGCCCCGTTCCTACAGGAGAAGTCCATGTCTTACATGCTGTTGATTGTCGAGCCGACCGACCAGCGCGCCGAACGCACGCTCGACGAAGGTCAGGCGCTGTATGCACGGATGGTCGATTTCGCCGAGACGCTGAAGGCGCGCGGCGTGCTGCGCGGCGTCGAGTCGCTGGAGCGCTCCGAGCGCGGTACGCGCGTGCAGGTGCGCGACGGCGAGACGCGCCTGCTCGACGGCCCGTTCGCGGAGGCGAAGGAGATGGTCGGCGGCTTCTTCATCGTCGACGTCGACACCCGCGAGGAGGCGATCGAGATCGCGCGCCAGTGCCCGGCCGCGCAGTGGTGCACGGTCGAGGTGCGGGCGGTCGGCCCGTGCTTCCTGTGAAGGCCGCGACTCGGTATTTACCCTGATATGTCGCGGAATATGTCGATCCGGCAGTCTTCCGGCCGTCGTCCGGATAAGGCGCCGATGAACGGGCGCTGCCATCCACCGACGACAAGGAGTGAACGATGCGATTCATGATCATGATCCGGGCGAACGCCGTCAGCGAGTCCGATGCGTTGCCGGACAACCGGCTGGTCGAGGCCATGACCGTCTATCACGAGGAACTGGCCAAGGCTGGCGTGCTGCTCGACGCAAACGGGCTGCGGTCGAGCGCGAGCGGCTGGCGCGTGCGCTACACGGGCGGCAGGGGCACCGTGGTCGACGGCCCGTTCGCCGAAACGAAGGAACTGATTGCCGGCTACACGCTGATCCAGGTGCGTTCGCGCGACGAAGCGCTCGAATGGACGCGCCGGTTTCCCGCGCCGTTCGGCGCCGAGATGGATTGCGAGATCGAGGTGCGGCCGCTGTTCGAGCTCGACGACCTCACGCCGAGCGACGCGGTCGAGCGGTTTCGCGAACTCCACGTCGGCCGCACCGGCGCCTGATTGATTGCCCACCTGAATCCAACCTCACCGGGAGCACCCGACATGCACAAGATGGTCTTCATCAACCTGCCCGTGGTCGACCTGCCGCGCTCGAAGGCGTTCTACCAGGCGCTCGGTTTCGAAGTCGTGCCGGCCTATACCAACGACCAGGCTGCCTGCATCAAGATCAGCGACACGATCTTCGCGATGCTGCTCGTCCGGCCGTTTTTCCAGACGTTCACCGGCAAAACCATCATCGATCCGGCAACGCAGGTGCAGGTCCTGTCGTGCCTGTCGTGCGAAAGCCGCGCCGAGGTCGACGGAATCGTCGCCAAGGCGCTGGCGGCTGGCGGTTCCGCGCCGCAAGCGCCGCGCGAGTACCCGAACATGTACGGCCACGGGTTCGACGATCCGGACGGCCATGCATGGGAGCTGATGGCCATGCCGCTGGACGCGTCCGCCGAGGGGCAGGCGTCGTGACGCGTGAGGCGACCTACCGTGCGATCGAAGCGGTCTGGCGGATCGAGTCGCCCAAGATCATCGCGCGCGCCGCGCGCGTGGTGCGCGACGTCGGTGTGGCCGAGGAACTGGCGCAGGACACGCTCGTCGCGGCGCTCGAGCACTGGCCCGTCGACGGCGTGCCCGACAACCCGGCCGCCTGGCTGATGACGGCCGTGAAGCGTCGCGCACTCGATCGGGTCCGGCAGGAGTCGCTCCACGCGGCGAAGCGCGACCAGCTCGGTCACGAGATGGACGCGCTCGAAGCGCATGTCGTCCCCGACATCGCGGAGGCGCTCGCTGACGCGAGCGAGGACGACATCGGCGACGACCTGTTGCGGCTGATCTTCACGTCGTGCCACCCGGTGCTGTCGACCGATGCGCGCGTCGCGCTGACGCTGCGGCTGCTCGGCGGGCTGACGACGGGCGAGATCGCGCGCGCGTTCCTGACGCCCGAGCCGACGATCGA